>NZ_SPKN01000009.1:0-52593 GCF_023127765.1 Pseudomonas sp. W15Feb34 | reverse complement strand
ATCGAGCAATGGCTCTCGCCGCTTTACACGCCAACTCCAGCCTCGCTACACGCCTCTCCCGTTACAACGCCCATATGTCCAAGGCTCGCGCCCTGGAAGCAGCAGGAGGCGCCCAATGAGCATGCTTCCAGGCTTTTCATTACCCGAGGATCTGCTCCGCGTCAGCCCAGACGCCGAAGCCGGCCTGCCTATCGACGCCATCACCTGTGCCCTTGAACGTGCCAATTCAGTTCTCATGCTGCTGGAAGATCACTTAGATGGCGATAAACCCCTACTCTCCAACCGCGTGCTGTCGTCCGTTATTTGGGACGTGCGCGGCACTCTGGGGTTGATCAAAACACTCACCATGTACGGTGATGCCTCCTCTGCGCCAGTAAGCCAGAAAGGCGGTGCGCTATGAGCACCCAAGGCACACTAGGACGGGCGTCTTTTTTTGGTAGCACCAACAGCCAGCACCTATTCCGTGTGAACGCAGGAGTACCGATTGAAGACGCGCTTGAGACGGTTTCTCTTCTCCAGCACTACGTGAATCAGCTCACATTAGACGCCGCCATGAGTGATGATGGTGAGCGCTATAGCTGGTGCGCGCTCTACCTCGGTGAAATGGCCAAGGCACTCCTTGATGACGTGAATGACTCGATGTTTGCATCGAGGGCCAAGCCATGACCCAGCGCACCGGCAACACCTCAAAACGCCCCAGCTTTGCCGACGTAAAAAGTGCCGCTCTGAAGAACATCGACCGCGTCCTTACTCACTGGCTGCCGAACGGCAAACGCGTCGACGGCGGCAAGGAATACACCGCACCAAACCCGACGCGCACGGACAAACGCGCAGGCTCACTCAAGGTCAATTTGAGCAAAGGCACCTGGGCGGATTTTGCCACCGGCGATAAGGGCGGGGACCTGATCGACCTGGTGCGCTACATCGACGGCGGCACCGACGTTGATGCCTGCAAAAAGCTTGCGGATCTGCTCAGCGTTTCCGCTGGCTCCGCGACCGCCAAAAGCGCACCAACCAAGCCCGCTACGCCGGATTGGATTTCGATTCAACCGATCCCGGCTGGGGCCATGAACAAATGCCCAGCGAAACACCGGCAACACGGTGTTCCATCCAAGGTGTGGATCTATCGCGATGCACAGGGCCAACCGGTCATGGTGCTGTATCGCTTCGACCTGGGCCCAGATGAAGACGGCAAACCGCGAAAGGTCTTTGCGCCGTTGACCTGGTGCAAACGCTCCGATGGGCAAACCACACAATGGCGCTGGCAAGGCCTGCCTGAGCCTAGGCCGTTGATGCGCCTGGATGAGCTGGCACAGCGCGCCAATGCGCCCGTAGTGTTGTGTGAGGGTGAGAAAGCAGCTGATGCCGCTGCTGAGCTGATGCCGGACTACGTAGCCACCTGCTGGCCGAACGGCTCCAACTCTTGGCACAAGGCCGACCTGACGCCACTCAAAGGGCGCACTGTGGTGCTGTGGCCGGATAACGATGCCAGCGGCAAGTCCTGCATGGATGCCATCGAGCTCAAGTTGATTGAGCTGGGCGCCGCTTCGGTACAACGAATCTCGCTCGACGTGTTCAAGCTCAAGCCCAGCAGCAAAGGCGGAAAGCCCACGCTCATTAAGGGTGGAAAATGGGCAGACGGCGACGATGCAGCGGATGCATTAACCAAAGACTGGACCGCTGACCACGTCGCCGAGCTGGTGCGCAGCGGTGAGTTTTTCGGCAGTGCCGCTGAGCCCACTGAGCCCCAAGAAGCGAAAACCAAGGCACCTGCAAAACGTCCTGCGAAATCGAAAAATGATCTGTTGCCGGGCGGCTTTCGCCTGACGCCTGACGGGGTGTTTTATTCCGGCGATGATGGCGAGGCGCGTCCCGTGTGTTCGCCTCTCGAAATCATCGCCCGCACTCGCGACGACAAGGGCCACAACTGGGGCTTGTTGGTCGAGTTCGATGACCCGGACGGCGCTAAAAAACGCTGGAACATTCCAGCCAGGACCATGACCGGCGACTTTGGCAAAGACGTACTCGGCCCGCTGGTAGACATGGGCCTGCGCCTTGCCGGGAGCCGATCAGGACGCAATGCCCGCAACGACCTACAAAGCTATCTCGGCGGCTTCGATAGCGCCCAGCGCGCACGTTTGGTAACGCGCCTGGGTTGGCACGACAACGCATTCCTTTTGCCCGAACAACAGATCGGATCGCATGCCGAGCACCTGCATTTCTATGAAGCCGGTGCCCAGCTGCCACCGATCAGCGAGGCGGGTTCTCTGGAGCAATGGCAGCAGCAAATCGGCGCACTGTGCGTTGGTAATCACCGCTTGGCATTTGTCGTCTCTGTGGCCTTTGCTGGGCCTCTGTTGAACCTGCTCGGTCATGAGTCAGGCGGCTTCCATCTCTACGGCGACAGTTCCGGGGGCAAGACCACCCACCTGCAAGTTGCAGCCTCGGTTTATGGCGGGCCGCGCCTGGTGCGCTCATGGCGCTCGACAGATAACGCTCTGGAGTCCATCGCCGCCGCACATTCAGACGGTCTCCTGGTACTGGATGAAATCGGCATGTGCGACCCGCGCATTATTGGCGAGACGGTGTACATGCTCGGCAACGGCACTGGCAAGGCCCGGGCGAATGATCGAGGACAAGCGGGCCGACAGGTGCAGGAGTGGCGCTTGCTGTTTCTCTCGACTGGCGAGAAGACGTTGGCGCAGCACATGGCAGACGCAAACAAGGAGCTCAAAGCCGGTATGGAGGTGCGCATGCTCGCCGTGCCAGCGGATGCTAGCAAAGGTCTCGGCATGTTCGATGTGCTGAATGGTTTTGAGGATGCTGCTGCCCTCTCCGATGCGCTCAAGGCCCGTGTCGCCAAATACTACGGCACACCCCTCACCGCCTTCCTGCATGCACTGTGCTCGCCTGGAGAAATGCTCAGATGGACGGTGGTCATTCGCCGCACGGTGGAGCAGTTCATCACCCAAAACCTACCTGCATCGGCCAGTGGGCAAGCCCAACGTGCCGCCCTTCGCTTTGGCCTCGCAGCAGCCGCCGGAGAGTTGGCCACCGCCTTCGGCGTCACCGGTTGGCCTGATGGTACGGCCATGACGGCTGCACGGGTTTGCCTGCATGCATGGCTGGCTGAGCGCGGCGGCGCCGGAAACTTTGAGGGAGATGCGATCTTGGCGCGGTTACACCAGGTCATCGAACGGTTCGGAGAAAGCCGCTTTACCCGCTGGGAATCTGCCGCCGCCAAGATCGATGAGCACGGCCCACGCACGATTGATCGGTTGGGCTTTCGCAAGACGATGGAACACGGCATGGGCGACGCACTGCACACCACCAACACCTACTACGTGCTGCCGGAATCCTGGAGGGCCGAAATCTTCAAGGGCATGAATATCAGTGCGGTGAACAAGGAGCTGCTGCAACGGGGCGTGCTCGAACCGGGAAGCGACGGCAAGGCGTACAGCTTGATTCGCCTGCCCGGGTTAGGACCTCAACGCTGCTATGTGGTGAAGACAGTTCCTGGAACGGATGAAAGCGAGGCCAAGGCCGCCTGATGGCATGCCTGCTGATCGAGGTAGCGCCGGCTCATTACCGGCCTCGCCAGCCGTTCGACAACCATCCCTATCAACCGCAGTACCCAGAGACAATACAGATGAACACTATCCAAGAACTGAAAGACCGCCGCGACACACTGACCCTCGAAATGGAGAGCATTCAGCGCGACCTGGCGCCCTTCGAAGACGCGCTGAAAAGCCCAGAGGTTATCCAGCAAGGCCGTCAACGGGCTGTGCAGGATGAAATCAACGATCACAAAAGACGCATCGACTCGCGAAATCTCGAGATCAGCACACTGAACCAGAAGATTGATCGCATTGAGACATTGGCGAATCGTGAGAGCTTGGCTGCGGGTTATCTCAGCGATATGGCGAACCGGAAAGCCGACGAGATGGAACTCAACGAAAAGCGCAGCAGTATCGAGAGCCGGTTGCAGCAGGTCCGCCACAGCGATCAGGAAGATATGGCAAAAGCTCGACAAGCTGAGACAAATGCAGCCACCGCCTATGCGCAGGCTGTCGCTTGGGGCGATGTGGAAGGTGAGAAAGCCGCTAATGCGGAAGCTCAAAAGGCAGCAAAAAACCTCACGGTTGCGGTTGAGCATCATCGTCGTCAGCAACTGCTGATCACCGCGCTGGAACAAGAGCTGGTAACGATTGATCAGCACATCACGGAGGCGCAAAAAGAACATGCCAAGATTGAAAAAGAAGCAGCACATCTGGCAAACACGGTATTAGAAGAAAAGTGGAATGAGGCCGCGAAAGCGCTGCTGGAAACAGGCGGTAAGTTGTGGGCCGCACGCGACCTGATCAATCGAGACCCGGTTGCATTGATGAAGCTGGATATCCCTGAACAGGGCGAGCGCTTTGGAAGCTGGACCTGGCACGAACTCGCAGATCGCTCGCGCCAACACAGCCTGCTTGACCTGCTGGCGGCCTAACCTGAACCTTCCCCGAAGCAACCGGCGAGGGTCGGCTGCTTCGGGCCAACCATCGGTCTAACCATGAATAAAGCACAACAGAACGGCGCTCAAGTGCCAGATTCCCTGAAGGCCCGAAAGCTGCATTTGAACGGGATAATTCTCGGCATGTCTGGCATGAAAAAGCTCAACGCACGGGCAAACACTGACACTAAAGTTGAGACGCTTACGATTGATGCAATCAAGGCAGAGCTTGATTTCATTGACCTTCAACTCAAAAGAAAGGGTGGCTGATAGAGAAGCGGAAGCTTAAGCAGCTTCCGCGTCGTTAGACACTCCCATTACAAGCAAGGCTCCAGATTTTTCGGCTTCTGATCCGTGGCGGCTGTGGGTTATGCCCGCTTTCGGAAAGAAGGCGCCGCTCACCTCGATCGTGCACCTCAACACATCTACCACTGTTTATTTTGTCGAGAGCAAGATAAATTCATCTCTAAAATCTTGAAGCCGTTGCGCTGTACTGCTTAATTACTGATTAGTTATCCAGCAATTTACAAAAAAACAACAGGCTTATTTAATTTCGCGCAACGAATCAAAAATATCGTGAATTTCAATATCGTTATTTATATGTTCTCGTTGAGAATCCCTCCATTCTTCGTAAAGATAATCCTCGTGGGAAGCTTGCTCATTTTCAAATTCACTCATTTTCTCACGCAGCGATTCAATAGCACTACTAAAGTCATACTGTGTAATATCCCCAATAGCTCTAAGAGTCTCATCAAGAGCCTCAAATTCAGCTATCGAGCGGCACCCATGTATTTCATCACTGACAGAATTATCTTGAAGAAACTCCACCGCCTCATTTAGATCAGTGCTTAGATCATCATCCAGCTCTTCAAGTTTTACGGCGAGCAACAAATCCCTCAATTCATCTGCACTACACCCTGTCGAAGCTTCTTTTACCAAAGCACGAACAATACGAATTTGCAGCGACTTATCTTCACGCAACAGTTCAAAAGTAGAGCTTTCTATTTTTCCAAGTAGTTCTACGCCCATTTCAATATTGGCAACTTCCGAATCCCAATTACCAAGAAGCGTATTAAGTGCTGCGATTGAAGCTTGGAGAAGTTCAATTGACTGCAGCTTTTCTGCTGCGTCGATCATAGTACCCACTCGAAGCTCTAGACTATCGTCGATATAAGAATAGCGCTTCTTAATAAGAACTTTTCTGGGAGCCTTGAAGAGAGAGTCAAATACTACTGCCACCCGATGGGATTCGTAGCGTAGATGCTTAAGTACATCGCGACTATCTTCAACTAGCGAAAACGCCCATATGCGACGAATTTGCTCGAAGCGAATGGAACCTTCGATCATATCCAGCGCGTTTGGCGTGTCTCTGCGAACAACAGCGTTCAACATATCTAATACCGATGGATCAATCACTTCAATTTTTTTTCCAGGGCGAATGAATGAGCCATTCAATTCTCCAAGCCCGAATCGCCAGTCAGAAGGTTTGATCTGAAAACAATATCGCTGAGCTCGAAGCTTGTGCAAGGAGTAAAAAGCGCGCTCCAGAAGCTCTGGCTCACATATTCCACTGTACGTGTAAAGAGTCAAGAGGATGCTACGAGCCGAATCGCTAATCTGAAATTCATAAGCATGGCGCCAAATTTCTGCAGGGTTAGCTAATAAAGCCCTAACAAAATTCTGGTATTTTTCTGGCGCGGACGATTTAACACGCTGAAAAGTTGAAAGCCAACTTATTAATCTCGGATTAAATTTCTGATGCTGAACAATCTCCATATAAAAACGATTAGACAACAAGGCGGTTCGATAGGCCTCTGGCAAATCGCTAAAATATATATGATTATATAAAATTTCAGCACGCTGCATTCGACTATAGTCACCAACTGAAAGTACACAGCGACTATCAATTAAATTGGCCTGACTGAATCTTTCCGAAGTTGCAATAGCCTGCCGAAGAATATGCTCTCGCGTAGTCATAATCAATTTCGTAGCCGACGATGATCGTACCATTTCAATGAATTCGACAATGGCACGATCTTCATTTCGATTAAAAACTGACGCTTGCTCACCTAAAAAGGTTGCGCCTATAAAATCATCAAAATAAAAAACTTGCTTTTTACCTTTCTGATAAAGTTCGCGACCAACCTGAAAGTCAGTTAGAATTGAAATCGCCTCATAACCAAGTTCAATATGCTTATACAGCAGCATTTTAGCAAGTGATGTTTTTCCTACACCAGGAGCACCGGATATTATGACGACGTGCTCGTTTGCAAGCATTTCAAGTGATCTTGGATATGCCGCACTCCTGACATATTTATGAATATCTCGATGAACTTGACTAACATCAAATTCGCTTTGCGTAAGCGAAGCATTGTGTATCACGCGGTCTAGCATTTCACGACTTGTAAGCCATAACTTGTAATGCTTTTTCTCAACTTCTGGATAGATGCCGAGTAAATTATTTATATCGTCGGAACCCAAAATATCATGCGTGACCAACCCATTGAACAAGGACTTTATTTCATCTTTGTTCGAGGGGGTCAACCCTACGGAAGTAACCAATACATAGCGAGTCAACTTGATCTTTTCAGCTTTCACAGACTCTTTTTTTAAGTCCCTTATGAGCCCAGAAAACCCTGTACCTACGTAGTGTTTGCATTGAACTATGAGATTATCTTTTCCGGTGGCATGTCGAAAATCTATCCCTTGATCCCTTCCGGCCTTAAATGACTCTAAAATGATCCCATCGCGGACTTGAAGTAAGTCGCGAGCGAGCTGCTCGAAATCATGAGGGGACAATTGTTTGAAGTCGTAATTCGGCATATGAGACTCTTGTTGTTGTCCTAAAGTAGTAGTTTAGGCGGACCTTCAGATAACGCCACGTGTTTTGAATCGGCGTCATTTTTGTCCATGGTGATGGTCAGCTATCGGCCAAAAGTCGACATTCTCAAATGGCAGATCACCAAGCCCAAACCATAGCGTCAACGCCCTCAAGACCCGAGCAAATTGCAGAATGGACCAAGGCCGGCGACTATTTCTCAGTGATATTTGAACCTGCGGTTATCAAATGCAGGCTTCGTCCCCTCCAGCACCTTGACTACATGGCCATTGATAGCAGGACTTTCTATGGCGCCTGCGGTGTAAGATATTTTCTGACCGTTCGCCCGGTCGAAGTGAGACCAAATGATCTGCTCAGCATCGCAGACAACAGCAAGGTTAGGGTTGTGCGTGACCATGATGATTTGTCGACGTTTCTTAGCATCTGTGAGAACAGGCACCAAAAGGCTCACTACCGTCTCGTTGTCCAGGTTCTCTTCCGGCTGATCCAGGATGATGGGGTTACGTCCCTTGTCCACCAACAGATAGAAAATCAGGAGCAGAGCGCCCCTTTGGCCGGGCGAGAGCTGCTCAATCTCTGCATCCTGAAACAGTAGTGAATATCGAGGCTCAAGATACGAAAGATCGAACAGCAGGTCGTAAACCTCGTTCGAGCTCTTGTCTTTGCGTAGCATCGAATCGATTCCGTACTCGACTTTTTCTCCAATCGTAGCTGCCGCTACCGAAATCTTGTCGTGCAGGTCTTGGGCAAACGCGACCGCTTCTTCACGGTTGTCAAAGTCCACAGCTTCGCCCAACCGCCTGATCGTATTGAAGCTCTCATCTTCACCTCGGAATTCACCAACGTTCTGCTTCAGCAAGCTAAACAGGCTGGTTGCAAAGGCGTCAATTGAGCCTCCGAGTTTCGCTTTGAACCCCAGTTTGTACTCGTCGCGAATCAGGCTGTTACTCTGAATGAGTTCCTGAACCGGCTTGAACAATGCTTCTCTCGCCCTTCGCTGCTCATCAAGAATGTCGTAGACATCACCTGCTAGCTTTTGCCGGTGAGCTCTCTGGGTCTTCAGCAGTTCCGGCAGAGCTTGGATCTGCGCGATCCTTGCCTCCAGCCCTTTCACTGTTTCCGGGGCATCTGCGGTACCAACCAGCTCCTGATGCTTTCGCTGCCAGTCATCAACCGCGAGCAGATAATTTTGATAAATCAGTTGCGGCAGATCCAGCCGCGCTTTGGCCTCAGTCTGCTGCTCCAACAATTTTTGACGCGCATCTTCTCCCGCTTTGGTGCTATTGCCTACGGCAGCTTGGTCAGCCAGTACCGCTTCTGCCAATTGCTCCAACGGGTCGTAATTGATCTCGACTTTCACAAGGTCGATAACTGGTATGCCTAACAGGGCTAGGTCTTTACTCGTGTCTGCGACAAACTGGTCATGAGTGCGTTGGAGCATCCGAACCTGCTCTCTCACATCCTTCAAAGCCTTGCTTTTGGCGGCCAGCTGAGAGGCCGCATCATTGGCTGCGGTCCGCTCCTCTTCCAGACGCTTGAGTTCGGCAGCGATTTTTTCAAGGGTCACAGCTGTCACTTGTTGCTCAGGTGATAGATCAGCAGATGGTTTTTCCATTTCCGCAGGCTTAACGGCTTCGTGATCAGCTAGCTGCCGCTGCTTGAGGCCCAGTTGTTCGACCAGGCTCTTTTTGATCAGTGGATTCAACTGATTTTCATAATTTGCAATCTCAAGATTGACCCGCTTGAGGTCTTTGCGAAATTCGTTCAGTTGAAGGCGGAAGGTGCTTTCTTGCTGCTCGATCAACTGATTGAAATCCAATGCGCCTAATCTGATGGCGTCGTCAGTGTGAGAGAAAATGACCGATCTAAGCTCATCCTCGAAGGCATTGGATTGGCCGGTGACATGGGCATTACAGAGATCTTCAAAGTGCCCTTGTGGGATGTACCTCACCATCTCCACCTTCTCGGCAGGTGGGTCGATGTTAAGATTGGAGGTGGTGACGGTCCCGTCATGCCAGACGAGAGAGCCTTCGAACTGGCGGGCAGGCTCGCCACTTTTGCCCCGGAACCTTTCTTTGCGAAGGAAGGAGAAGTGGTTGGTCTGCCGAGAATGCCCCAGAAGAGCCAAAACATCGGCCAGGGCACTCTTACCACTCCCCTTGTTGCCGATGATCGCAACCAGATCGGAATTTAAAGGAAGACGCACATCGCCTAGCCACTGTGAAGTCAAAACAGAGTCCTTCACCTTGTTGATCACGACTTGGTCGATGAAATGCGTTTTGTTTCCGGCAATGTGCTCAAGTTTGGGAGGCGTTAATCCTATGAACGAACGCTTCGCAGGTTCTCGGATCGCCTGCTGCAACCCCCGGAAGGTGGGATCAGCTTTGATCCAAGTCTTCTTGTCTGAAGGAAAATCTCCGTATCCACGCTTGTCAGGATTTCCCGCACCTATGAAGCAGTGCGCGTCGCTACCTGCCACGACAAGCCTCGAGACATCGTTCAAGCCGTTCCTGATGCCCGCGTAAAAGCCAGCATTGCCAGGCGTTTTCTCTCCAACGAACGCCGAACGTAAATCAGCGTTCCTACTTTCGAAAATGGGCGAGCACCTGACTAACCCAAGAAAATAGGCATAGTGTTCGGTCCACTTCACATCACTCAAGCCATCATTGGTGTCGTAGGGCATGAAGCCGATAGCCTGGTCATCGGGGACTTTAGCAATCGCGTCTTTATAGCTTTCACACGTCAGCTCGATGATTTTCGCGCCTGCCACATAGGCCAGCTCATCATCATCTGCGATCTGTTCGAGTTTGATGCCATGCGGCTTCAGCAAACCTTCAGGTGCTTCTCGAGCAAAGGCTATAAGGGCTGCATCAGACAAGATTCTGCCGTTCAGTGCTATACGGAGATGAGCCAAGAAATCTTTCAAGATCTGGTCATCAATCTCGTTTGAGAAAAGCACGTGGGCGTTCAGGCGACCTTTCATTGGAGCCGCGAGTCTTAGCTCTATGCCAGGGAAAACGGTCTTAGTAAGCTTCGGAGCATCCGGTTCAGCCAATCTGCGCTTGAGCGCAAACCATCCGTCAAACGTCCAGTAATCCATAAGGGCAAAAACTGCGGGCTCCGCCTGGTTAAGCGCTTTGATCATTTCATCAACTAGTGCTTTGTTCGCAGCTGAATCCGGGTATTTCCGGTCGAGCTTCGCTCCTCGCCATTCGAATGAAGCTGGAGTGTGAATATGCAAATCCCATTGACGCCATACTGACCCGCGTTCGCTGCCGCTTTGAATTATCATTTCACACCTTCCATTGCGTTGGACTGCGCATGCCCGTCCGCCTAATTTCGGGGACAGCCAGATACTATGTCGCAATGCCAGCATCGACAAGTCAGGCAGAGAGCATTGCAACCTCTTATGGACGCCTTATTTCTCCACTGCTTGGGTAGTGGTGAGGTAGCCGAAAGAGGCCAGTGGAGCGTATTCGACTGACTTGATGCGAGAATTCTGTAAATAGTGCGCTTACACATGCTGCGCATGGGTGGGAAATGCCTGAGGTATGAGCGCCGCTACCAGGCGGATAAAAGCGTTTCCATTAAATATTGTCCTGCATCTCAAGATTAGAAGGTCTAGGAACCGAATGAGCATCCCCTCAGCAGATATGGATGGACTGGTTGAGTCGTTGAATACCCAATCCACGTTCCTAATTGCCTCATCCCAGATGAAGTCCTCTGAATCGGCTGATCCGCGTGACATTTTTGTTCGTCAGCAGTTGAAGCGTGCGGCAGATCTGGTGAGTGGAGCAGCGGCGTTAGGCGCTGCTCGAAATGCCGCCTGCTTGGGAATCTTGAGCCGTAGCTTGCTTGAACAATTGATCACGGTTTCCTGGAGCATCAGATCGATCGAAAATGCGGAATCTCAGATCGGTGCAGGTCCAGCGGAAATGGCGAAAGCCTTAAAGATCAATTTGAAAGCAGGCAACGCCAAGATCCGTGACCACCATACGGGAGAAGACGTGACAGCCGACTACTTGGCCAATGAGCAGGCAAAGCAGAGCCGCAAACGCAGAAGCGTCGAGGAGCAAGCAAAGGAAGCTGGCATCCTAGACTTGTATACAGTGTTTTACCGACTGTTATCGCTTGAAACGCACGGCCACAATGAGACTCCGTCCGAGAAGTCCGAGAGTGACAAGCTGTGCGCCATCCACCTTCAAGGCATAGGGGGCATTAGTCGGGCCATTGGCCAAGCATGCGTTTGGTGGTTGATGCATCGGCACTGGCCGGATAACGAATCCTTACGAGATGTGTTGGGTCTTAATACGAAGGCTTAACGTAGTTCGCTTCAAATGAACTGGACCGCAATAATGGTGTAACACCCATTTGCCAAGTAACACGCATATCGGCACACCCGTCACAAGTGTGTAACGCGATAAAAACATTTAAAAATCATATACTTACGAGAAAATGTAACACCCGTAACACCCGTAACACGGTTTTTATTAGGGTATTCCCCTAGCCCCATTAATAGTGCTCCTCCAGCGAAGCGAGGTGGGTCATGCTCTTGTCTTTGGTTCGATAGTGGGGCCCCTGGAGTATTCTTGAAGGTACGGGGTAGGAAACCCGCCGGATCGTGTTACGCGGAAGACACCCAGCTTAGTGAACAGGTGAATCTGGTGAACCCCTGTTCACCTGTGCATATGCCCTACCCGTTCAGCCGTCTGCGAGTACCGTTACCAATGCGGTACGATGCGCTTTTTTCTTCAAAATCCTTTCAATTTCAACATTGAAATTTCAGTAAGCTGGTGTGGTTGCCGCTACCACGATCCCGCGGGTTTCATGCCCCGTGTACTCAAGAATCCCTCAGGGTCCCCGCCGACATTTCAGGCTCATGCCAAGCAAATGCACTGCTAGGATCCTAAATCGAATGCCAAGAGCGAGATGATGACCTTCCTCTCGTTATCCTGCGGTAAAGAAAAAATGTAACGGTCGCTAGTCTCGTCAAGATTCACAGGACCACTCTCATATCGCGGATGGTCCTTTACTAAAACTCGCATTTTTTCGACGACCGCAGTAAAACCCGCGTTACGATTGAACATCACAATGGCAGCCTTCGTATCTCGCCACGTCAGATAGCTCAGCAACTGATCAATAGTTGCTAAAAATCGTTTGTCTCCCCCCCAAATCTTGAATTCCGCAACGAACAAGTTTCCGCCTTCATGACGTATCAGCACGTCTGTTTTGCCCTGATAGTTGAACGCTTCTCCAGAGGCGGTTCCAAAGTGAGCATTGAGGGGAACCAAAAAAAGATCCCGCAGAGCTTCTTCGTCGAGCTTTCTGGTACGCGATGAACTCTGCTCGATGCTGTGACCTGCGCCTCTAACAAGACCAAGAATCATCTCGTACTGTTTAAGATCGAGAGTCGGGTCCAAGGCTCGAGCGGGCGTCATTGGAGGTAATTTGGGTATGACCTTCTGCTTGACCGCCGGAGGAATATAACTGCGAGCATCACCTGGCTTTTCCTTTAGGCGAATTCCCATACCTGACAGTTTTGAGGCAGTGTCCTTCTGCTCAAGTAGCTTGGTTCGTCGCGATGCGATCTCAGCCACGACAGCGCTAGATAATTGCTGTTTAAATCCGCCCCATTGCCGTCGGTGAGCCTCTAAATACTTCTCTATTGCTGCGAGGCGAGAGTCCAGCTCGGACTTGACAGCCTCGGGGGAAAGAGCACGGTCAGCAACGGTAAAGGTCAGTAGCTGCGAACGCACCACAGCTTGAGGCGGAGACATGTCATATGGGTTCGGACGAAGCTTGAATACATCAGCCTCTCCTTCAAAGGGCACTTCAAAATCGTAAGCTTCTCCGGGAACACTCCTCATCTCTCGATCCCAATTAAAGTAAACCGGCACCTCTCGCTCGTGATGAGTCGCGACGATCCCCTCATGGATGAGAACTGGAATCTCCACGTCGTATTTATCGATGAAAAAACTCGCTAGCGCATCAGGGTCTGTTTCTAAAATTCGCTTTTCAGGAAGCTTACTGATCTCAACGCAAGCGCCATTGATTTGGCCAGTCATCGCATTTGAGGCACTATTTCCACTGAACAAATAATCCCCAACATCCCTGTAGCTCATAACGCCCAGCCTCTGCAATCAATTTGACATCAACGCTAATCGCGTTGGGTTCAACAAGCAACGGTTTGGGAGCGCATCGATTACCACAGAACTCAGGGCCGTGTATGCCCACGTGTATGCCTAACCAAAACAGAATATAAATTACCCAATAAATACTGGATGTTATAGGTCCGGTTCAAATGACTGTGTACCACCAAGTACTAAAAACGGCTTACCGAAAGGTAGGCCGTTTTTTTGTGCGCGTAAAAAACTCCCCAACTGTATTTTGACGCCCCCCACCCCCACTGTTAGTGTCCAGCCTCCCTAAAATGCGGAGTGCCCCGATGAAACTGGACATCTACCAAGTCGACGCTTTCAGCCAACACCCCTTCGGCGGCAACCCGGCGGCGGTGTGCCCGCTCACCGAATGGTTGCCCGACGAGCAACTGCAGAGTATCGCGGCTGAAAACAACCTCTCGGAAACCGCGTTTTTTGTACCCCGTGGCGAGTTCTACGAGCTGCGCTGGCTCACCCCCGAAGTCGAGGTAGACCTGTGCGGCCATGCCACCTTGGCGGCGGCCTGGGTATTGATTCATATGCTGGCCGATGCGCCGCAAGTGCTGCGCTTTGCAACGCGTAGCGGCGAGTTGCGGGTGACGCGCAATGGCGATGAACTGGCGATGGATTTCCCAGCCAAACAGCCGCAACGCTGCGAGCCACCGGCCGGAATGTTGAGCGCACTGGGCATTGAAACTGCTGAGGTGTTTGGCACCGATGACTACATCGTGCTGGTGGAAAATGAAGCGCAGGTGGCGGCACTGACACCGGATTTCGCACGGCTCAAGGGCCTGCCCAAACGTGGGATTGCAGTCACCGCCAAAAGCACACAGTTTGATTTTGTCTCACGCTGGTTCGGCCCGAATGTGGGGGTCAATGAAGACCCGGTCACCGGCTCGGCGCACACCTCGCTGGCAACGTTCTGGGCCGAGCGCCTGGGCAAGTTGCAGATGACCGCCGAGCAAGGCGGCCAGCGCAAGGGCCAGTTGCGCTGTGAACTCAAGGGCGACCGCGTGATTATCTCCGGCAAGGCGGTGCTGTATATGCAAGGCACGATTTATCTGTAAAACGCAATTCCCGAAGGACAACAGATCATTCTCAAAATGAACGGAGTTCAGCGCGTGCTTTTGACTTCCCGCCGTCAGTTGACGGTCATCGCAGCAGCCCTGGCCCTTGCGGCCTGCCACACGTCTGTCACCGAACAACCACCGGCACCGGAGTTGGGTTCGGGCTATCGCACTGACCTGAGTACCCGCCACGCCGAGCACCATATGGCCGCCGCTGCCAACCCGTTGGCTGCCGAAGCCGGACGCGAGATGTTGCGCCAAGGCGGTTCGGCCATCGACGCGGCGATTGCGATGCAAGCGGTGCTGACCCTGGTAGAGCCACAGTCTTCCGGCATTGGTGGCGGTGCGTTCATCATGCTATGGGATGGCAAAAACGTGCAGGCCTACGATGGCCGCGAGACCGCACCGGCGGGGGCGACCGAGCGCTTGTTCCTGAAGGCCGACGGCACGCCGATGGCGTTCACCGATGCGCAAATTGGCGGGCGCTCTGTCGGCACGCCGGGTGTATTACGCGCACTGGAAATGGCGCACAAGAAGAGCGGCCATCTGCAATGGGCCAAGCTGTTCGAGCCGGCGATCCGCCTGTCGGAGCAGGGCTTTGCCATTTCACCGCGCTTGCATAGCTTGATCGCGGCGGATCGCTTTATTGTGCAATCGCCCGAGATGGCGGCGTACTTCCTGAATGCCGATGGCTCGCCCAAAGCCACCGGCACGCTGTTGAAAAACCCGGCGCTGGCCGCGGTATTCAAGCGCATCGCCAAGGAAGGGCCGGATGCGCTGTACCACGGGGCGATTGCCGATGAGATCGCACGCAAGGTGCAGGGCAATCACAATGCCGGCAGCTTGTCCGTAGCCGACCTCAAGGGCTACAGCGCCAAGGAGCGCGCCCCACTGTGCACCGACTACAAACAATGGAAAATCTGCGGGATGCCGCCGCCCTCCTCTGGCGGGATTGCCGTGGCGCAGATCCTTGGCACCTTGCAGGCGCTGCAGACCCGCGACCCGCGCCTGGCGATCGCGCCGATGACCC
Source organism: Pseudomonas sp. W15Feb34 (assembly GCF_023127765.1). Classification (NCBI taxonomy): domain Bacteria; kingdom Pseudomonadati; phylum Pseudomonadota; class Gammaproteobacteria; order Pseudomonadales; family Pseudomonadaceae; genus Pseudomonas; species Pseudomonas sp. W15Feb34. Next base: position 37,004 of record NZ_SPKN01000009.1, on the reverse strand, counting down.
CGAACAAGAGTACTTCGCCGGCCGGGCTTGAACCGACACCCGAGGCCGTGCACCTGATCGCCGAAGCCGGGCGCCTGGCCTTTGCCGATCGCGCCCTGTATGTGGCCGATGCAGACTTCACCCCCGTGCCGGTTGCCGGCCTTGTTGCACCCAACTACCTGGCCCGGCGCGCCGCGCTGATCGGCGAGCGCAGCATGGGGGTCGCCAAGCCTGGCCAACCGGAGGGCGTTCAAGTGGCGTATGCACCGGATCGCTCGCCGCTGCGCATCTCCACCTCGCAAGTGGTGGCGGTGGACGACCAGGGTGGCGCGGTGTCGATGACCACCACCGTGGAAGCGGCGTTCGGCTCCCACGTGATGGTCCAGGGCTTTTTGCTCAACAACCAGATGACCGATTTCTCGTTCATCCCCGAAGAAAACGGCCAGCCTGTGGCCAACCGCGTGCAACCCGGCAAGCGCCCGCGCTCGGCCATGGCTCCGACCCTGGTGTTCGATCGCAACAATGGTGAGTTGCTGGCCACCGTGGGCTCCCCGGGCGGTTCGCAGATCATCGAGTACGTGAGCAAATCCCTGGTGGCCATGCTCGACTGGAAGCTCGACCCGCAAGCGGCCATCAGCCTGCCGAATTTCGGCAGCCGCAATGGCGCAACTGAGTTGGAAACCGGCCTGTTCAGCCCTGCGCTCAAACAAGCGCTCAAGGACAAGGGCCATGCCCTGAGCGAGATCGATATGACCAGCGGCGTGCAGGCCATCGTCCGCACGCGGGATGCCCAGGGCAAGGTGTCGCTGAGCGGCGGCGCCGACCCTCGGCGTGAAGGCGAGGCGCTGGGCGACTAGGGTGTTTTGATCAAAGGAGAATGCACGGTGAACAAAGCCCGTAACCTCAATGCCCTCCCCGGCGTGGATCACGGTTTTTGCTCGATTGACGATCCGCTGCGCCCCGATGACGTGTTTATTTGCAAACAGGTGCACAGCGCGTCAGTGATCGAGTGGCAGCCGGGTCAGCCGGCCAACACGATTGAGGCTGACGGGGTGTTCACCCGGAGCCGGCAGCCAATTGCGGTCATTACGGCCGACTGTTTGCCCATCCTGATCGCAGGCGGTGATTTAGTGGCCGCCATTCATGGCGGCTGGAAGGGCCTGCAACGCGGGATTATCGGCAATGCCGTGCAGCGTTTTATCGATGAAGGCATTAGCGCGGCCCAGTTGCGGGTGGCAATTGGGCCGTCGATCAAGCCTTGCTGCTATGAGGTGAGTGAAACGTTCATTGCCCAGTTCCAAGCGGATCAAGGCCACCTATGGGAGGACAGCCAGGCGCCCTGGAGCATTGAGCAACCGACACCGCTACAAGCTCCGCACATTACACCGCCCCACGCCAGGCAAGCGGGAAGTGCCTGGTTTGACTTGAGCGGGTATGGGCTGCTGTTGCTGCAAGCGGCGGGGGTCAAGCGCGAGCAGATCGAGGTGAGTGACGTGTGCACTTATTGCACGTCACCGACGTTTGCCAGCTATCGCAGGAGGACGCATCACTTGGAGGAGCCGAAGACATTGATCTATTCGTGGATTGCTCGTACGACCTGACGGACATACCGTACCTTGTGGAGAGGGAGGTTGCTCCCGCTGGGCTGCGAAGCAGCCCTTGAACCGCGAGCCACCAGCAATCAGCGGCTGATCTTCAACCCCTTGCGCCCCGCATGTCGCTCCAGCGCCAATTCGATCAACCGGCTCACCAACTCGCTGTAGCTCATGCCCGCCGCCTGCCACAGCTTGGGGTACATGCTGATGCGGGTAAAACCAGGCAGTGAGTTGATCTCGTTGATCAGGACTTCGCCCTCATTCGTCAGGAACACATCCACCCGCGCCAGCCCTGCGCAACCCAACACCTCAAAGGCTTCAATGGCCAAGCTGCGAATTCGTTCGCTGGCTTCACGGCTGATAGCCGCAGGCACCACCACTTGTGCGGCCTGATCGTCGATGTATTTGCTGTCGTAGGAATAAAAGCCGTTGCTCACCACGATCTCGCCACAACTGCTGGCGATTGGGTGGTCATTGCCCAACACGGCGCATTCGATTTCACGGCCTAGAACGGCGGACTCCACCAGCACTTTTTCATCAAAACCCAACGCCAGCTCAACTGCGGCGAGGTACTCGGCTTCGTTGCCGACTTTGCTCACGCCCACAGAGGAACCCTGGTTAGCGGGTTTGACGAACATCGGTAAACCGAGCTTGTTCACCGCCGTTTCAAAGGAGGTACGCGCCGCGTTGCGACGTGTAAGGGTAATGAACGGTGTGACGGCAATACCCACGTCACGCAGCAGGCGCTTGCTGATGTCTTTGTCCATGCACACGGCCGAGCCGAGCACGTCGGAGCCGACGAAGGGCAAGTCGGCCATACGCAGCAAACCTTGCAGGCAACCGTCTTCGCCGAGGGTGCCATGGACAATGGGGAAGATCACATCGATGTGTTCCAGCAAGCCCTGGCCGGAGGTTTCCACCACTTGCTGGCTGGCCTTGCCGGGCACCACCGCCAATTCGCGGTTGGATTGGTTGAGGGCGATCAGGGCCGGGTTTTCCTGGTTGATCAGGAAGTTCGACGTGTCGTTGAGGTGCCAGTGACCGGCCTTGTCGATACCGATCAGGATGGGTTCGTAGCGCGAACGGTCGAGGGCATCGACGATGTTACGCGCCGATTGCAGCGAGACCTCATGCTCAGCCGAACGGCCACCAAAAATAATACCTACCCGCACCTTGCTCATGACCCGGCCTCACTGTTGAAAGTAAGGCTTCTTAACACGGGCGGTCAGCGATCCGCTAGCAATCTGCACCACCCGACGCCTGCACAATCGTACAAGACCCCAGGCAGACAACCGCGGCAGACTCGGTTAACGTGTTCCCACCTCCTTCTGTGACAAGTCACCATGGGCAAACCCACCCACTCCCTCGACTGGCTGCACCGCGCCCCGCACGCCAGCGGCCTGGACCGTATCGAGGCGTACTTTGCCGGTTTCGCATTCGACCCCCATCGCCATGACACCTACGCCATCGGGCGCACGTTGTTCGGCGTGCAGAGTTTTCATTATCGCGGTGGCATGACCCACAGCATGCCCGGCACCACCATGGTGATTCACCCGGACGAAACCCACGACGGCCGTGCCGGCAGCGATGAAGGCTTCAAGTACCGGATGATTTATGTGGAGCCGGCGCTAATCCAGCAGATCCTCGGCGGCAAACCCTTGCCTTTCATTCCCGGCGGCCTGTCGACCGACCCTCGGCTGCACCGCGCCAGCGAAGTGCTGCTGCAAAGCTTGGATTGCCCGATTGACCCGATGCAAGAGCAAGACGCCATGTTCGACCTGGCCCAGGCCCTGAGCGAGGCATCCGGTGCCGTCGTCAGCCGTAAATCCTTCGACTACGTGGCCGCCGAACGCGCCCGTGAATTTATCCACAGCGCCCTGGGCCGCAGCATCACCCTGGATGAAATAGCCGACCATGCCGACCGCGACCGCTGGGCGTTATCGCGGGATTTTCGCTTGTTGTTCGGCACCAGCCCCTACCGCTACCTGACCATGCGCAGGCTGGACCTGGTGCGTCACTTGTTGGCCCAGGGCCAATCTCTGGTGGATGCCGCAATGACCGCCGGCTTCACCGACCAAAGCCACATGACCCGGCAATTTCGCAGCACCTACGGCATGCCGCCGTCGCGTTGGGTAAAGATGCTCGGACGCTGATCCAAGACTTGGAATGCATTCAATGTGGGAGGGGGCTTGCTCCCGATAGCGGTGTATCAGCGACAAATATATTGACTGACACACCATTATCGGGAGCAAGCCCCCTCCCACATTTTGAATGTAGTGGTGTTGCTGGCATTTGGTCATGGTTTGTAAAGGGCCAGCAAGCCGTGTCCCTTTAAATTGCAGGACGTTTCCGAGACAATCCCTGCCGCCTTGTGCCTGTTGGAATCGATGGCTAGTCTTCGGTCCGTCACTGCCTTTTCAGTGATCGGGTTTAGCAGCCTGAGTTCAATAGGCACACGGTCCACATCTGCATTTATGGTGGCTGTGCGCGGGGCACCTTCGGGTGCGCTGGTTTTCCTATTGACCGGTCTGCTAACCCGCGTACAGCTGCCACCCTACGTTTAGCAGCGTTGGTGGTCGCTCCCATGCCCAATAGGAGTTACACCATGACCAAAGCACTTCCCGATCCACCCATGGACTGCCTCGTCGTCAACGAAGACCTCAGCTTCGAAGACGCTCAACTCTATATCTCACACCTGATCAACAGCGCCTCTGCCACCGTGTGGGACTGTTGCGATCACCTGCAACCCCACGACCGCGCCAGAATCCATGCCGCGTGGCATTTGCTGGAGATGGCCAAGACCGTGCTAAACCGCACTATCGAGTGCATGCCGCGCACCTGAAAACACGACAAAACTCATGTGGGAGCTGGCTTGCCTGCGATGCAAACACCTCGGTACATCAGGTACACCGAGGTGATGCTATCGCAGGCAAGCCAGCTCCCACATTTGGGTTCTGTTGTCGCCAAAATCGAGTTTGGTGTCCGAACGTGCTCTTTAGCTCGACAACTGATTGGCAAACTGCCCGACCGCGCTCACCACTTTTTGCGCACCGTCCTGAATTTCCACAATCACCGTACCCGCCTCGGCCGCCAGGGCCAGGCCTTGCTCGGCTTGCAGGCGACCGTCGGCCATCAGCGCAACCGCATCGCGGGCCATGTCCTGGTTCTGGCGCACTACGCCGACGATTTCCTCGGTGGCTTTGCTGGTGCGTGAAGCCAGTTGCCGCACTTCATCGGCCACCACCGCAAAGCCACGCCCCTGCTCACCGGCACGCGCGGCTTCGATGGCGGCGTTGAGCGCCAGCAGGTTGGTCTGCTCGGCAATGCCACTGATGGTCTTGACGATGCTGCCGATCACCTGGGACTGAGCGTTCAGCGCCTCGATACCTTCGCCGGCCTGTTGCATGTGTTGGGCCAGGTCGCGCATCACGTCCACCGCCTGGGTGACCACGGTGGTGCCGCGCTGGGCGCTGTCATCAGTTTGCAAGGAGGTGCTGTAGGCAATGTTGGCGGCCTCGGCCACCGCTTGCTCGCGGTTAACCTGGTCGGTGATCACCGTGGCGAACTTGACCACTTTGTACAGCCGTTCGTTGGCGTCCAGCACAGGGTTATAGGTGGCTTCCAACCACACCAGGCGACCGTGGCTGTCCACGCGCTTGAAGCGCGCCGCCACGAACTCACCGGCGTTCAAGCGCTTCCAGAACTGCTGGTACTCGGCGCTGTTGTATTCCTGCGGTTCGCAGAACATACGGTGATGTTTACCCTGGATCTGCGCCAGGCTGTACCCCATGCTGCTGAGGAAGCGGTCATTGGCGGTGAGCACGTTTCCGTCCAGGTCGAACTCGATCAACGCGGTGGAACGCATCAGCGCGGTGATCAGGTTTTCATGCTCACGCGAACTCTCGATGGTGCGGGTGAGGTCGCTGGAGAACATCGAAAAATGCTTGATATGCCCCTGTGAACTGCGCACCGGCTGCACGATCGAGCGCAACCACGCTTCCTTGCCATTGCCACGCATAAGGCGCACGGCGCCGGCGAAGTGTTCGCCGCGGGCCAGGGCGTGCTTGAAGCGCAACTGAAACTCATCCTGGCGCACATGGGCCGGTACCAGGTCTTCGATTGCACGCCCCACAATCTCACTCAATGAATAAGCCAGTTCCTGCAGGAAGTTGGCATTCGCCCACTCCACCCGGCCCTCGGCGTCCAGCGTCAGGACGAGCATTTCGCTTTCCAGGCTCTCTTTCACCTGTAGCAAGCTCGACAATTCTTCGCGCAGAGCGGTCAGCTCCTGCTTCAGGCGGGTATTGAACATGGGGCACCGTTAGGCAAGTGAGGTGGGTGTTCTAACTTGCATCGGCGCTGCCGGGGTTTTCTGAAGAGCGCTTGAGCCCTGGGCCGAACTATATTTTCAACCGCCATTGTTACGGCATACGCCCATGACCTGATATTCCAGGGTATTGAGCTTGCCGCTGGAGTCTTCATAGGTCATGCGCGACGGCACGACGTTGCACGAGCGGATCGGCGGCGTCACGTTGACGACCTTGGCAATGTCCAGGTCCATGCCATAGCGGTAAGCCTGAACCTCGGGCACCGGCTTGCCTTTTTTGATCGCGTAGGCGGCCATGGCTTTCTCATTGCGCTCCATCATCAGGGCAAAGGTGCGATCCCCGCCCCCTTCGGCCAGTGCGCCAAATGACAACACAGCCGTTAATACAGCCACACCTACTTTATAAAAGTTCATTGCGGTTTCCTCGACTGAAAAGTTCAGTGTCGAGATTAACCAACCCACCCTGACGCCAGGTTCACCAGAACATTACTTATTTGTTAGATGGCCATTAGTTTCCAGAATCGTAATCTTCATGCAATGCGCCTGTTATACGCCGTTTGCAACTATCAGCCAGGGCCAGATCAATAAGAACGCCCGCCTCTATAAGAAGCTGATAACTGCCATCACCGAGGAGCGCATCATGAGCATTCGTCATTACACCCTTCCCTTTTCATTGATGGCCGCGTTGCCCCTGACCGCTGTGGCGGTGCAAGACACACCCGAGGGTTTTATCGAGGGCAGCCGCATCAACGTGCTGGCACGCAATTTCTACTTCAACCGCGATGACCGCAAAGGCCAGTCCAGCCCCACTGGCAATGGTTACTCCGAAGCCTGGGCCCAAGGTTTTATAGGCAAATTCGAATCCGGTTTTACCCAGGGCGCCGTGGGTTTTGGTCTGGACGCGTTCGCCATGTACGGCCTTACGCTTGACTCGGGCAGCGGCCGCAGCGGCGGCAAAGGCTCGTTCGGCGTGCTGCCGGTGAACAGCGACAACCAGCCGGAAAACAGCTACAGCAAAATCGGCGGCGCGGCAAAACTGCGCGTGCTGGACACGGTGATCAAGGCCGGCGACGTGTTCCCACTCACCCCGGTGGTGGCCTACGGCGACTCTCGCCTGTTGCCCGAGAGCTTTCGCGGCGTCACCCTGCAAAACACCAGCCTGGAAGGCTTGAGCCTGCAAGGCGGGCGCCTGAGCGGCATGAGCCAGCCCAGTGAAAGCGGCATGAACAAAGGCTTTGCCACCTTCTATGCAGGCAAGGTCGACTCGCCCTGGATCGCCTACTTCGGTGGTGACTACCAGCTCAACAGCCATCTGGGCTTTAGCCTGTACAGCAGCCGCTTGAAGGACGCCTGGGACCAGTACTACTTCGGCAGCAATGCCAATTACGCATTGACCGACGACGTGTCACTGTTCGGCGATTTCAACTACTACAAGGCCGTGGACGAAGGCCGCAAACGGCTCGGCGAATTCGACAACAACATCTGGAGCGCCAGGCTTGGGGTCAAGGTCGGCGCCCATAGCGTGGCCGTGTCGCACCAGCGCAACAATGGCGACGATGACTTCGACTACCTGCGCCAGTCTGATTCGATCTTCCTCAACAACTCGATCCAGTACAGCGACTTCAATTCGCCCAAGGAGCGCTCATGGATGGTGCGCTACGACCTGGACATGCAGGCGTTCGGCATCCCGGGCCTGTCGTTCATGACCCGCTACGGCAAGGGCACCGGCGCCGACTACAGCAACGCCAACGCCGTGTACATGCGTCGCGATGCGGCGGGTAACCCGCTGACCGATCAACGCCGTTGGGAACGGGATATCGAGGCCAAGTACGTGGTGCAAAGTGGGCGTTTCAAGGATTTGTCCCTGCGCTTGCGCCAGGCCACCGTGCGCTCCAGCGCCTTTGAGTCCGATCTGGAAGAAGTTCGCTTGATCGCCGAATATCCACTGGCCATTTTGTGACACTTACATTCGCTCGCGATTAACTAACATCTGTTCACAAATAGCCGGTTATCAAAATTGTAATATTGGCCTCAGCTTCTCGTTAGTTTCAACTTTCTATACTCGCGCCAACTTATTTACCGAGCACGTTCATCTCTGAAGCTTTTGTGTAGCTCCTTTGGAAAGAGATGAATTTTTAACGCCCCGCTTGGGGCGTTTTTTTTGTGCGCCGGGCTATGCGACCGATGGTCGCAGTTGACCCTAAAGCTACTTTAGCCTTCAGACTTTTCCCACTTTGATAACAGCCGCCATAAGGACATGGGCGCCTTCTCTCCATCATTCAAGAGGTAACCCCCATGCGTATCCTTGTGATTGAGGACGAGCAAAAAACCGCTGACTATTTGCGACAGGGTTTGAACGAAAGCGGCTACGTGGCCGACTGCGCCGCCAATGGCATTGATGGCCTGCACCTGGCCGAGCAGCATGCCTACGAGTTGGTGATTCTGGACGTCAACCTGCCGGGCAAGGATGGCTGGCAAGTGCTGGAACAACTGCGCCGCAACGGCAACCAGCGGGTGATGATGCTCACGGCCCGCGGCAGGCTGGCGGACAAGATCAAGGGCCTGGACATGGGCGCCGACGATTACCTGGTCAAGCCGTTCGAGTTCCCCGAGCTGCTGGCGCGGGTGCGCACCCTGTTGCGGCGCAGCGAACACATCCCCCAGCCGGAAGTGTTCCGCGTCTCGGACCTGGAACTGGACCCGCGTCGCCACCGCGCCTATCGCGGCACTCGGCGCATCGACCTGACCACCAAGGAGTTCGCGCTGCTGCAGGTGCTGATGCGCCAGAGCGGTGAAGTGCTGACCCGCACGCAGATTATTTCGCTGGTGTGGGATATGAATTTCGACTGCGACACCAACGTGGTGGAAGTCTCCATCAGCCGCCTGCGCGCCAAGGTCGACGACCAGAGCGAGGTCAAGCTGATCCACACCATTCGCGGCGTCGGCTACGTGCTGGAGGCGCGTCCATGAAAACCGGCAGCCTGTCGATGCGCCTGGGTTTGACCGTCAGCCTGATGGGCGCGGGCCTGGTCTTGCTGCTGGCCACCCTGGCCTACCTGGCCCTCACCCATGAACTGGAAAAACTGGCGCGCAAGGGCCTGGAAAGCAAGATGGAACAGCTCCAGCACAGCCTGTCCCTGGGGCTCGACGCCCAGGCCATTCGCGCTCGTCCCCATGCGCTGCTGGACCTGGTCATCGGCCACGACAATTTCTACCTGACTATCGTCGGCACCGCGCCCGACACCCGCGTGTTACTGAACATCGGCGCCAAGCCCCAATCGCCGTTGCTCACCGACTTCAAACCGCGGGAAACCCTCGGCTACCTGAACTGGACCGACAGCGACGGCAACCAGGTGCTCAGCGCCTCCAGCCTGATGCGCCTGGCCAGCGGTGAACGCGTGCGGGTGCTGCTGTCCCTGGACCGCAGAGACGACCAGGCACTGCTCAGCGCCTATCTGCGCGCCACGCTGATTGCGCTGCCGCTGCTGTTGATACTGATCGGCATGGGTGCCTGGTGGTTGGTACAACGCGGCTTGGCGCCGTTGAAGCAATTCAGCCAGGTGGCGGCGAAGGTCACCACCCAGGACCTGACACACCGTTTGTCCGTCGACAATTTGCCCCACGAACTGGGGGAACTGGCCCAAGGCTTCAACGTGATGCTCGACCGCCTGGATGCGGGCGTACAGCAACTCTCGCAATTCTCCGATGACCTGGCCCACGAACTGCGCGCCCCGCTGACCAACCTGATGGGCAAGGCTCAACTGACCCTGTCGCGCCAGCGCCCGCCGGAGGAATACAAGGCGGTGCTGGAATCCAGCACCGAAGAGCTTGAACGCCTGGGGCGTATTGTCAGCGACATGCTGTTCCTTGCCCAGGTCAGCCATCCGGCGGCGCGGGCGTCATTCACCGACGTATCCCTGGGGCAAGAGGCCGAGCGAGTGATGGAGCTGTTTGCCCTGAGTGCCGAAGACAAGCAAGTCACCCTGAGCCTGCGCGGCGAGGCCTGGGTGACGGGGGATCGTCTGATGATCCAGCGGGCGATTTCCAATTTGCTCTCCAATGCCATACGCCATACGCCAGAAGGTTCGAGCATCCTGCTGTTGGTGGAAACCTATGGCCAGAGCGTGTCGCTGTCGGTGGGCAACCCCGGCCGAGGCATCGACGCGCACCACCTGCCGCACCTGTTCGAACGTTTCTACCGCGCCGACAGCAGTCGTACCCGCGCCGAGGGTGGCACCGGGTTGGGGCTGGCTATCGTCAAGTCGATCATGCACCTGCACCAGGGGCACGCTCATGTGACCAGCCAGCTCGGGCGTTTCACGCGGTTCAGCCTGGCCTTTCCCCTGAAGCCAACACCGGTCCAATGTGGGAGGGGGCTTGCTCCCGATGGCAGTGTGTCAGCCAATACATGTATCAACTGACCCACTGCCATCGGGAGCAAGCCCCCTCCCACATTGGTTTTGTGGTGCATTCAAGGTTGTCAGGCGGTCTCTTCCTCGCGGCGATGAGCCCATTGGTACAACGCCGGTAGCACCAGCAACGTCAGCAAGGTCGAGGAAATAATCCCGCCAATCACCACCGTTGCCAACGGGCGTTGTACTTCGGCGCCGGTGCCGGTGGCGAGTGCCATGGGGATAAACCCGAGGGACGCCACCAGCGCAGTCATCAGCACCGGGCGCAAGCGGGTCAGCGCGCCTTCGTGGATCGCCACCGCTAACGAGCGCCCTTCTTCGCGCAGGTTGCGGATAAAGGCGATCATCACCAGGCCGTTCAGCACCGCCACACCCGACAAAGCGATAAAGCCCACCCCCGCCGAAATCGATAGCGGAATATCCCGCAGCCACAGCGCCATGATTCCACCAGTCAACGCGAACGGAATCCCGGTGAACACCAGCAAGCCATCCTTGAGGTTGTTGAACATCATGAACAGCAGGCCGAACACCAGCAGCAACGCCACCGGCACCACGATACGCAGGCGCTCGGAGGCTTCTTTCAACTGCTCGAATTGCCCGCCCCAGGTGGTCCAGTAACCGGCGGGCACTTTCACCTGAGTGGCAATGGCCGCTTCGGCTTCCTCGACAAACGAGCCGATATCACGCCCACGCACGTTGGCGCTGACGATCACCAGGCGCTTGCCATTCTCGCGACTGATCTGGTTGGGGCCCAGCACCAGGTCGAGGCTGGCGACCTGGGACAAGGCGATAAAGCCCAGTTGTCCCGAGGTACTACCGGCCAGCGCCGGCACCGGAATCAATAACCGTGACAAGCCTTCGATGTCTGTGCGCAGTGCGTCGGACAAGCGCACGACCATGTCGAAACGCCGATCACCTTCGTACAACGTACCGGCCTGACGCCCACCGACGGCGACAGCGATGGTGTCCTGCACATCGCCCACATTCAGGCCAAAGCGAGCGGCCTTATCGCGGTCGATATTGATGGTCAGCACCGGCAGGCCGGAGGTCTGTTCCACCTTCACTTCCGAGGCGCCGTTGAGCTTTTGCAAGGTCTCGGCGATTTCCCCGGCAGTGGTGTTGAGCACGGCCATATCATCGCCAAACACCTTCACCGCCACATCGCTGCGCACCCCGGAAATCAGCTCGTTGAAACGCAGCTGGATCGGTTGCGACAGCTCATACACGCTGCCCGGCACAATCGCGCTGGCGCGTTGGATGTCGGCAATGATCGCCTCGCGTGACTTGCTCGGGTCCGGCCATTGGTCCTTGGGTTTGAGCATCACGTAGCTGTCGGAGATGTTCGGCGGCATCGGGTCGGAGGCGATTTCCGCCGTACCGGTGCGCGCAAATACCCGCTCGATTTCCGGCACTTCGGCCAGCAAGGTTTTTTCCAATTGCTGCTGCATCTGCACCGATTGCGTCAGGCTGGTGCCAGGTACGCGCAGCGCCTGCTGGGCGAAGTCGCCCTCGCTGAGGCTGGGGATAAATTCGCTGCCCATACGGCTGGCGACCAGGCCCGATACGACGATGGTCAGCAGCGCCAGGCCAAATACCAAGGGGCGGCGCGTCATCACCCAATTGAGCACTGGGTCATACACCCGGCGTGCGCTGCGCATGACGAAGTTTTCTTCTTCCTTGACCTTGCCGGTGACGAACAACGCAATCGCCGCCGGTACGAAGGTCACCGACAGAATCATCGCGCCGAGCAAGGCAATCACCACCGTGAACGCCATCGGGTGGAACATCTTCCCGGCCACCCCGGTAAGAGCGAAGATCGGCAGGTACACCACCATGATGATCAGTTGCCCGAAGATCAGCGCCCGCCGCGCCTCTTTGGCAGCAGCGAACACTTCGTGCAGGCGCTCACTGCGGGTCAGCAGGCGGCCGTGACGCTGCTGCGCATGGGCCAGACGACGGATGGCGTTCTCGACGATCACCACCGCACCGTCGACGATAATGCCGAAGTCCAGCGCACCGAGACTCATCAGGTTGGCGCTGACTTTGTTGGTGAACATGCCGGTGAAGGTGAACAGCATCGCCAGCGGAATCACCATCGCCGTGATCAGCGCCGCACGGATATTGCCCAGGAACAGGAACAACACCGCCACCACCAGCAACGCACCTTCGAAGAGGTTCTTCTTCACGGTGGCGATGGCTTTTTCCACCAGGTTGGTGCGGTCGTAGACGGTGACCGCCACCACGCCTTCGGGCAGTGAACGGTTGATCTCCTCGAGCTTTTTCGCCACTGCCTGGGACACGCTGCGGCTGTTCTCACCGATCAACATGAACACGGTGCCCAGTACTACTTCGCGGCCGTTTTCGGTGGCGGCGCCGGTGCGCAGCTCGCGGCCAATGTCGACCTGGGCCACGTTACGCACACGAATCGGGGTGCCGTCCGAGGTGGTGATGACAATGTTGGCGATGTCATCGATAGACGCCACTTGCCCCGGCGCGCGGATCAACAACTGTTCGCCGCTGCGCTCGATATAACCGGCGCCGACATTGGCGTTGTTGCGCTCCAGAGCGGTCACCAGATCGTTGAGCGTCAGGTTGTAGGCGGCCAGGCGCTTGGGGTCCGGCGCAATCTGATACTCCTTGGCGAAGCCGCCGATGGTATTGATCTCGGCCACGCCCGGCACATTGCGCAGCTGCGGTTTGATGATCCAGTCCTGGATCACCCGCAGGTCGGTGGGGGTGTAAGGCGTACCGTCCTCTTTGCGCGCACCGTCCTCAGCTTCCACGGTCCACAGGAAAATTTCCCCAAGCCCGGTGGAAATCGGCCCCATCGCGGTTTCGATGCCATCGGGCAATTGCCCGCGGGCCACTTGCAGACGCTCGTTGACCAGTTGGCGGGCAAAAAACAGGTCGGTGCCGTCCTTGAAAATCACCGTGACCTGGGACAAACCGGAACGCGACAGCGAACGCGTCTGCTGCAAGCCCGGCAGGCCGGCCATGGCGGTTTCGATGGGAAAGGTGATGCGCTGCTCGGTTTCCAGCGGCGAAAAACCGGCGGCCGCCGAGTTGATCTGCACCTGCACGTTGGTGATATCGGGCACCGCGTCGATGGGCAGTTTCTGATAGCTGGCGATGCCGACACCGGCCATCAACAGCACCGCCAGCAACACGATAATGCGCTGCTCGATGGCGAATTGGATAAGGCGCTCAAACATGGGGAGTCACTCGCAGATCAATGGGCGTGTTCGGCCGAGCCTTTGCCCAGTTCGGACTTGAGGATGAAGCTGCCAGCCGTCGCCACTTGCGCACCGGCCTCCAGGCCCTGACGCACTTCGACGTAGCCGTTTTCACTGACGCCCAGTTCAAGATGGCGGGTGATAAAGCCTTCTGCAGTGCGCACGAACACCGAGGGCTTGTCCTCGACGGTCTGGATGGCGGCTTGCGGTACGGTGACCTTGGCCTGGTAGGTATCGGTGGCGACTTGCACGGCCACGAATAAACCAGGACGCCAGGCGTCGTCGGGGTTGGGCACCGTCACACGCACGGTGGCGGTACGCGTTTGCTCGCCGAGCAAGTTGCCGACATACGCCACGGTGCCCAGCACTTCGGTGCCCATTTCCGTCGAGCTGACTTTTACTGGTTTGCCTACACGGACCTTGTTCAAGTCCTTGGGAAAGACACCGAAGGTGACCCACACCTGAGACAGGTCCGAGAGCGTGAATGCGTTGCTGGTTTCACTGACCACCTCGCCCACGCCCAGGTGTTTTTCCACCACCACCCCGGCGAACGGCGCCCGCAGTTCATAGCGATTGCCACCGGCCAGAACTGCGCTGCCGCTGAGGGCGGTCATCTTCTGCCGCGCATTGTTCAGGGCGATTTCGGCCTCTTGCAGGGTTTGCCGCGCCAGCAGGTAATCCTGCTCGGCGGAGATTTTGTCCTGCCACAACTGGCGCTCGCGCTCAAAGGTGGTACGCGCCAGTTCGACCCGGCGCTGGCTGGCCGCCAACTCACTGCGCTGGTCGGAAATCTGCTGGCTGGCGATCACCGCCAACAGTTCGCCTTTTTTTACCGACTGGCCCAGATTGACGTTCACCGCTTCCACCACGCCCGCAGCACGGGGCACGATGTGGGAGGTACGGTCTTCATCAAAACGCACCTCGCCGGGCAGCGTCAGCACCGTGCTGATCGAGCGCGGTTGCGCTTGGGCCAGTTGAATACCGGCGGCCTGGATCTGCTGCTCGGTGAGTTCAAGTTTGCCTTCTTCTTCCTCGGCGTGGGCCAAGCCCGATAGCAGCAGGCCCAAGGCGACGGCGAGCGCCATGCCATGTTTTTTGTTCATCAGGGGACTCCAGGAAAAATCAAAACCGGGCGAGGTCGCCGTAAATTCGTTCGATACGCACCCAGGCGTCGGTGGCCTGGGCCGTCGCCGCGAGGTACTGGGTGCGGGCCGCGATCAAGGTACGCTGGGCGTCGAGCACGTCGAGAAAGCTGAACTTGCCCATCTCGAAACCACGGGTGGCGCTGTCTACCGCGCTCTGTGCGGCAGGCAGGATCTGTTGGTTGAACGCACGCACTTCGGTGTTCGCCGTTTGCCACAGGTCCAGGGCCTGGCGGGTTTCGGTGCGCAGGCGCAGCTCGGCGGCGTTGCGCAGGTCGCGGGCCTGGTCGGCGCGTCGAGTGGCCGCGAGGATGTTGCCCTGGTTGCGGTTGAACAGCGGGATCGGCATCGACACGCCCACCAGGTTGACCCGCTCGCGCACGCTGGCGTCGTACTGGCTGCCAATGGACACATCCAGGTCCGGAATGCGCTGGGCTTTTTCCAGGCCCACGCTGGCTTCGTTCTGCACAATATTGAGTTCGGCCAGGCGCAGTTCGGCGGTTTGCTCAAGACGTGCCAGCAAAGGCGCGGCGGCGGGTAACGCCGGCGCGGAGGTGTTTGGCGTGGCGACGGCCTGGAAGTCGGTGGCCGCACTGCCGGTGCTGGTGGCCAGGCGACGGTAGGCATCAGTGAGGCCAATCTGTGCGCGGTTCAATTCCAGGCGGATTTCCGACACCTGCACCTGGGCGCGGGTAGCTTCCACCGGTGACGACTTGCCGGCGGTGACACGCCCGTTGGCGACCACCAGGCCGCGCTCGGCAAGCGTCATGGAGCGTTGCGCCAGGTCGAGGCGCTCCTGGGCGCGCAGGGCGCCGTAGTAGCTGTCGATGACCTCGGCGCGCAACAGGTTACGGCGCTGCTCCAGGGTCAGCGCGGCGGCGTCCTGGGCGCGGGTGGCCACCTCGATGCGCGCACCGCGCTTGCCGCCCAGTTCCAGGGTCTGGCTGAGTTTGATACTGGTGGTGCGGCTGTTGCGGCGGGTGTCTTCGGCATCCCAGGAGGCCACAGGGTTGGGGATCAAGCCGGCCTGCTGGCGGCCGCCCTGGGCGATGTCGATTTCCCATTGTGCGGCCGCCAGGTCCGGGTTGTTGGCGAAGGCGGTTTGCAGCGCTGCATCGAGGGTGAGGGGTTGTGCCTGGGCGGCGTTTGCGGATATCCACAATGCCAATGCTGCCGCCCCCAACAGTGTTCTAACGGAAATTGCCATAACGAGAGTTCCACGCCCATGAAGTCGCTGAGGTGTCCCAGCGGGGGCAATGTAGCTGTCGGTACTTATCAGGGCCGTGGGTGAAAGATTACAAATCCGTTAGCCAGGCTCAGGCATGCACGTCGTCGTGATCGTCATGCTGAAAACCCTCGCCCTCGACCTGGATCGTGGCATGGGAAATATCGAATTGCTCGTGCAGTAACTCCGTCACTCGGCTGAGGATCTGTTGCTCAGTGCCCTGGGACGCATCCGCGACCAAATGCGTACTCAGCACATTCTTGCCACTGGTGAGGGCCCAGATGTGCAGGTCGTGCACGTCCCTGACCCCAGGCACGCTGCGGATGGCCTGCTCCACCTGCTCGATATCGACGCCTTCCGGCACACCTTGCAGCAGGATGTTCATGCTCGCCTTGAGGAGGGTCCAGGTGCGCGGCAATACCCAAAAGCCGATGGCGGCCGCGACCACGGAATCGACCCACCCCCAGCCGGTGAACATGATCACCAGCGCGGCAATGATCACGCCGACGGAGCCGAGCATGTCGCTCCAGACTTCCAGATAGGCACCCTTGACGTTAAGGCTCTCGCCGCTGGCCGCGCTGAGCAGGCGCATGGAGATCAGGTTGACGACCAGCCCCAGCAGCGCAATCACCAACATGCCGGTGGACTGGATCTCGGCGGGCGTCTGCAGCCGCAGGTAAGCCTCGTACAAGATGTAGAACGCCACGGCGAACAGCAGCAATGCATTGAACGCAGCCGCCAGAATCTCGAACCGCGCATACCCGAAGGTGCGCTTGCGATCTGCCGGGCGCTTGGCGACCTGGATCGCCACCAGGGAAATCGCCAGGGCCAGGGCGTCGGTCATCATGTGCGCCGCGTCCGACAACAGTGCCAGGCTGCCGGTGATAAAGGCGCCGATGACTTCGGCCAGCATGAAACTGCCGGTCAGCCCCAGGGCGATCCATAACTTGCGTTCGTGGCCGGCGCGTACTTGGGCGTGGCTGTGTCCTGCGCTCATGGGATGTCCTTGTGGGTTGGGAGGAAACGGATCATAGAGCTATAGGCCAGATCCACGGGCATGGTTTGCAAAATTGTCATCTGCACGCCAGAACGTCGTTAGCGTTGAGCGCACCAAAATCGTTCATGGACACGCTGGGGCAGTTCTATCAGGTACGACTTGCTTGCTCTGGCACCTTGCCATCCTGGTGCCTATTGTCGGAGAAAGTTCTTAAACCTCACACGTAATACATAGTCTTGCCTCAGCGATCGAATAATGGCATATAGTCATCACGCAAATTATTGTGCCTTAAACATTACTCACAGGGAGCGTGAAGGTGATCACCTACAGCGACGCGATGCAATCAGTACCCGTGGGCCAAAAGCCCTCAGTATTACTCGCAAACGGTTTCTCTCAAGCGTGGAACCACCAGATCTTCAACTACAAGTATCTGCTTCAAGCTGCTAATTTCGGAGATCGAGAATTTCAACTTAAAGAGCTATTTAAACAACTTAACACTTATGACTTTGAAAAAGTCATGAAACGACTGGTTTCCACACAGCTTGTACTAGAAATTTACGAAGCGAACCCAGAACTCATAGAAACCGTAAAGCGAGATCAAGAAGTACTGAAGTCAGCACTTATAAACGCCATCTCCAACACTCACCCTCCACTACCCAGCAATATTTCTGATGAACAATACACCACAGCACGAAAGTTTCTATGTTCATTCAACCAAATATTCACACTGAATTATGACCTATTGCTTTACTGGGCAAAAAATAAAAACAACCTACCTCCAGAGCGCTACTCCACCGATGACGGCTTCAGATACCCAACATCCTGGGTAGGGCATGGTACTAACCAGGAGGTCCACTTTCTTCATGGGGGACTGCACATTTATGATACTGTGTCCGGTATAAAAAAGCATAAATGTACGGAAGATGGAATCCCCATAATTGACCAGGTCAGAGAAAACTTAGAGCACGGGAAATTCCCCCTGTTTGTTGCGGAGCCGACCCATGCAAAAAAACGCGCACGGATAGAACACAACCCCTATTTAAATTATTGCCTACGAAAGCTTAGAGACTTAAACGGCACACTCTTCATCTATGGCCACTCTATAGCAGACAACGACAGACATATATTTGAAGAAATAAAGGAGGCTCAAGTGGAGAAAATTTTCATTAGTATCTACGGAAAAGCTGAAAGCAAAGAAAATCAACAGACAATGATGAGAGCAAAACATCAATTTTTCGGATTTGATATAGAATTCTTCCAGGCCGAAACGACACCGATCTGGGGCCCATAACAAGTTAAAGTTCCGTAAGCAAAAGATTAAAAACTATCTCCCCCTCCTATCAGCAGAAATTTGGCTATGGGAGGGGGGGCAGGTTGAGTATTGACACTCAAAAAAACATTAGTAGTTCGCGTAGCCTAAATTACGAAAGACGATCGTGGTTCCCACCCCCACCGCCCCCATCACCACGCAATACCCCACGCAGACCCACGGGCTGGTCGGCATCAGCGCGATCAATAGCAGCGGCGTAGTACTCGCCCACAGCGCATAGGCAATGTTGTAGGTGAAGGAAATCCCCGACACCCGCACCTGCGCCGGGAACAGGCCGACCATCACTGACGGCACCGCGCCCACCACCCCGCAGCTCAAGCCTGCCACGGCGTACGCCGCGCCCAGCCACACACCGCCGCTGATCAGGCTGGCATACAGGATAAAAATCCCTACCGGCAGCAACAGGCTGTAGACCAGCACCGCGCGCCAGGCGCCGATGCGGTCCACGAGCAAGCCGGCGAGGACGCAGCCGATATTCAGGAAAACGATGCCCAACGCGCTCAGGGCGAAGGTGTGGCTGGGACTCATGCCGAAGGTTTTCTGCATCATGGTCGGGGTGATGACCACCAGCACCACCACGGCTGAGGTGAGTACGCAGGTCAGGATCATGGCTGGCAACAGCACGGCGCGATGCTCGCGCAGCACGGTGCGCAATGGCATTTCGGCGGCGGCCTGGCGACGCGCCTGCATTTGGAGGAACACCGGGGTTTCGCTGAGCCAGCGACGCAGCCATACGCCGATCACGCCGAATACGCCGCCGAGCAGGAAGGGCAAGCGCCAGGCATAGTCGAGGATTTCGGCCGGGGTGAAGACTTGCGCCAGCAAGGTGGCAGTCAATGCGCCCAGCAGGTAACCGAAGGTCAGGCCGGCTTGCAGGAAGCCCAAGGCGTAGCCACGGTGCTGGCGCGGCGCGTGCTCGGCGACGAAGGTCCAGGCGCTGGGCACTTCGCCGCCCACTGCAGCACCTTGCAGCACGCGCAGCGCCAGCAGGATCAAGGGTGCGAAATAGCCGATCTGCGCGTAGGTCGGCATGATGCCGATCAGCAGGCAGGGCAAGGCCATCATCAGGATGCTCAAGCTGAATACGCGCTTGCGCCCCAGGTGGTCGGCAAAGTGCGCCATCAGGATGCCGCCCAGCGGACGGGCGAGGTAGCCAGTCACGAAGATGCCGAAGCTTTGCAACAGGCGCAGCCACTCAGGCATTTCCGGGGGGAAAAATAATTGGCTGAGGGTCAGCGCGAAAAACACAAAAATAATGAAGTCGTAGATTTCCAGGGCTCCACCGAGGGCGGCCAGGCCCAGGGTTTTGTAGTCGGAGCGGGAAAAACGCTGCGCCCGTGGGGAAAAGGTGGCAGTCATGTGCAGGCTCGGCAGACAAACAAAATGGCGTGCAGGTTATGAGCTGAACCCATTGAAGGCAATCACGACGGATATATTTGCTTTACTCATTGATCGTTGAAGATAACTACATTCCCAAATCAATGGGGGTAGAGGAACATGCCGTAAAACTGCCAAACCCCATAATAAATACAAGAGGAAAGCTTCATGGCCGATGCTATCGAAGAAAGCCGTTACGCTCGATTTGCTCTGCGTTGTTCCAATTTTGCCGAGCGCTGGTTTCCCGACTCCTGGGTGTTTGCCGCCCTCGCGGTGATTATCGTCGCCGTGGCGACCCTGGGCATGGGCGCAGCGCCCGCCGAAGCGGCCAAAGCATTTGGCGACGGGTTCTGGAGCCTGATCCCGTTCACCATGCAGATGGCGTTTGTGGTGATCGGCGGTTATGTAGTCGCCAGCTCGCCGCCCGCGGTGAAGTTGATCGACCGCTTGGCGCGCATCCCCAAGAACGGTCGTTCGGCGGTAGCCTGGGTGGCGTTGATTTCCATGGTGGCCTCGTTGCTCAACTGGGGCTTGTCCCTGGTGTTCGGCGGTTTGCTGGTGCGGGCGTTGGCCCGTCGTACCGATTTGCGCATGGACTACCGCGCCGCCGGCGCTGCGGCATACCTGGGCCTCGGTGCCGTGTGGGCGTTGGGGCTGTCGTCGTCAGCCGCGCAGTTGCAGGCCAACCCGGCCAGCTTGCCGCCGTCGATCCTGTCGATCACCGGGATGATCCCGTTCACCGAAACGATCTTCCTGTGGCAATCCGGTGTGCTGCTTCTGGCGCTGATCGTGGTGTCGCTGATCATCGCCTACGCCACCGCGCCCGGCCCCAACAGCGCCCGCGATGCCAAGGCATGCGGCGTCGACCCGGCCTTTAACCTGCCCAAGCCACAACCGCCGACGCGTCCGGGCGAATGGCTGGAGCACAGCCCGTTGCTGACGATATTGCTGGCATTGCTGGCGGCCGGCTGGCTGTTCCATGAGTTCTCAACCAAGCCGGCGATCAGCGCCATCTCCGGGCTCAACACCTATAATTTCCTGTTCATCATGGTCGGCGCCCTGCTGCACTGGCGCCCGCGCAGCTTCCTCGATGCCGTGGCCCGTGCGGTGCCAACCACCACCGGCGTGCTGATCCAGTTCCCGCTGTACGGCTCGATTGCCGCACTGATGACGGTGGTCAAGGGCGGTGACGGCCAGACCCTGGCGCACCATATCTCGACGTTCTTCACCTCCATCGCCTCCCACGACACCTACGCGCTGCTGATGGGCGTGTATTCGGCGGTGCTGGGCTTCTTCATCCCATCGGGTGGCGGCAAGTGGATTATCGAGGCGCCCTATGTGATGCAAGTGGCCAATGACCTGCAATACCACCTGGGCTGGGCGGTGCAGATCTACAACGCCGCCGAGGCACTGCCGAACTTGATCAACCCGTTCTATATGCTGCCGCTGCTGGGGGTGTTGGGGCTGAAGGCGCGGGACTTGATCGGGTTTTCGTTTGTGCAGTTGTTGGTGCACACGCCGCTGGTGTTGTTCTTGTTGTGGGCGCTGGGGACGACGTTGAAATATTTGCCGCCTGTGATGCCCTGAATAACGGGTGACCGCAACTGTTGGTAGAACAGCTGCGGTCAAGGATTTACAGGAAGGCGTGCCAATAGATCAGGTAATGCACTCTGTATCGTGTCCCAAACAACATCCAAGTTGATATCGAAGTAACCATGAGCGATTCGGTTGCGCATCGCTCGCATATTGCGCCAAGGAATATGTGAATGGCGTGCCGCGAAGTCCGGATGCTGATCCATGATTTTCGTCGACGCTTCACCAACGATGATCAGGCTTCATGACCACAGCTTGTTGTGTTCGCCGGTCCTCCAAAAACTCTTCTTTGCTCAAGCCCTCTACAAAAGTGATAGCGTCAGTGGCAGCTTGCCTTATGTGCTCCAGATAATCCCCTAAGCGATTTTCTGTCATACAGGACGGGCCTCAGCCAACACCTTGGCGCGAAATTTCAAAGGCAAGTCGCCAGGCGTCAACAGGTCGACATTGACGCCTAACAAGTCCTCAAGCTCGACCTGCAACCCGCCAAGATCAAAAAGAGTTGTCCCCGGTGGCACATCAACCAACAAATCAAGATCACTGCCTTCTTGGTCGGTACCCGTTAATACAGACCCAAATACTCTCGGGTTTGATATTTGGAAACGTCCTATCACTTCTCTGACAGTTGCTCGTTGTAGATCAAGTGCAGTTGAAGGTTTCACGACTCACCTCGATGGTGTGCATTAGAAGCCCAGTCTAGCAGCGCTTACTCTGTGTAGACACGCCCCGCACATCACATGTGTGTCTTCGTTCCGTCACATTCCATTGCTACCGTCCTGCGAAATATCTTGCAACATCTCGCCAAGGACTCCCCCCGCAATGAGTGACGAGCACAACAACCGCCCTACCCACGACTGCGCCCCCAAAACGCCGGTCGACACCAGCCGTCGGCGCTTCCTCGGCGGTGCGGCGGTGTTGGGGGTAGGCGCGACTTTGAGTGCCTGCGGCCATACCAGCGAAGCGCCGAGCACACCGGTAGCCAGGCCGCTCACGCCCCAGGAACTGGACAAGGCCTTGAGCGACCAGGTTAAAACCGTGGTGGTGATCTACGCCGAGAACCGCAGCTTCAACAACCTGTTTGCCGATTTCCCCGGGCTTGAAAAACCACTGTCGGCGTTATCCGCCACTGACACCCGGCAGCGCGACCGCGACGGTAGTGTGCTGGCCAGCCTGCCGCCCACATGGGGCGGTGTGTTGCAAGTAGGCCCGCAAACGGTCGACGGGGTGACCTACCCCAGCGGTGTGCAATTCCAGGAAAACCTTTCCAACGCACCGTTTGCCCTCAAGGGCCCGAACGCCGAAGACCTGCCATTGAGCTTGGTAACCCGCGACCTGTGGCATGTGTTCTATCAAAACCAGATGCAGATCAACGGCGGCAAGAACGACGGTTTTGTCGCCTGGGGCGATACCGGGGGCCTGGTGATGGGCCATTACGCCCAAAGTCGTTATTCTCTGCGCCTGTGGGACGTTGCCAGGGAGTTTGTGCTCTGCGATAACTTTTTCCAGGGCGCATTTGGCGGCTCGTTTCTTAACCACCACTACCTGATCAGCGCCACGGCGCCGGTTTATCCCAATGCCGCGCAATCGGTGGCCAAGGCGCAGATCGCCACGCTGCAAAGTGATGACCCCACCGACACGCGCCTCAAGCCGCTGGACGCGTCCCCGGCCAGCGCCATGACCGGCCCGCCGCAGTTCGGCCCCAGCGCGCTGACCCCGGACGGTTACGCCGTAAACACCCTGGCCCCGCCGTATTGGCCCACCTGGATTCGCGACCCGCAAAACCCGGATTACTCAAAGCCTGACCTGCCCAATGTGCTGGTGCCGCAAACCCACGAGCACATTGGCGACAAGCTGTCGAAAAAGAACGTTGACTGGGCCTGGTATGCCGGCGCGTGGCAGGCCACTCTGGAGCAGTTCAAGGATTCGGGCGGGATCCCCAAGATCCCGAACTTCCAGTACCACCACCAGCCGTTCAACTACTTCAAGCAGCAAGGTCCGCAAAACCGTGCGGAACGTGATAAACGCCTGCGCGACGGCGGCTTGGGGGATGAATCAAGCACGAACAAGTTCTTCGCAGATGCCCAGGCCGGCAAGCTGCCGGCCGTGAGTTTCTACAAACCCCAGGGCAACCTGAACATGCACGCCGGTTATGCCGATGTGGCCTCGGGCGACCGCCATATCGCCCGCGCCCTGAAAGTGCTGCAAGAGAGCCCGCAGTGGAAAAACATGGTGGTGGTGGTCACCGTCGATGAAAACGGCGGCTGGTGGGATCACGTCGCGCCGCCCAAGGGTGACCGCTGGGGCCCGGGCACGCGGGTGCCGGCCCTGGTGGTGTCGCCGTTTGCGCGCAAAGGCACGGTTGACCACACGGTGTACGACACTGCATCGATCCTGCGTTTGATCACCCGAGTGTTCCAATTGGAGACTCTGGACGGCCTCAAGCAGCGTGACGACGCGATGATCGCCCGCGGCCAGAAGCCCATGGGCGACCTGACCAACGCTTTGCAATTTCACCCGTAGAGGCTTATCCAATAACGACATGCCTGGCGATTTAACACGCGATTTTCCCGGTCAGCCGCTACTGTGTGCAGGTGGGCTTTTATCCCGCGCAGACGGGCGTCGCTGACAAGGAACCAACTATGTTTAAAACGACCAGGCTGTCCTTCACCCTCGCCGCACTGCTGGTGAGTGCGGTCGTACAGGCCGACATCGAGGTGCCTCTGGGCAGTACGCAGCGCGTCACCCAGTTATTCGCATTTCCCAATAACTGCAACGTGATCTGCTTTCGGCCATGGACGCTGGAGCAGACCGCTGAGCACTACTTGAACCAGAGCCTGCAGCGTGACGGCTACAGCCGCGCCAGGGTCAGTGTGAAAACCCACGATGGCCAGGTCTGGGCGAATTTCAGCGGCGTACCGGACACCTACGGCCAGTCCCTGACCACCTTGCTCAATACCGCCGACCTCGCTTATCAGGGTGCCAGCCGGCTCAACAGCGATGGCAAGTGGGCTTATAACTGGTACCTGTTCCTGCCGCTGGGCATGGCCCTGGAGAACCGCAAGAGCATCGAACTGCTGCACTTTCCTCCGGACTACTCGCTCACCCAGGCCCAGGACTACCTGGAGTCGGCCACCACTGACCGCTGGGCGGCCTTGCTTACCGACAACGGCATCCCGGCCAGCGAGACACCGGCTTACCAGACCATCATCGATATCGCGCCCATCGCCGCACCGTCCAACGCAGGCAAGGATCTCGAGAGCGTCTACAGCTACTTCACCGACTACCAGACCCGCATGGTCAAGGAACTGAGTCTGCACGCCAACGGCTCACTGCCGATGGTGGCGTTCGGCGCGCCGGTGCGCAGTTGGCTCAAGCAACAATACGGTCAGAACGTCGGCGTGCTGGAGCTGACCCAGATCAGCCCGACACCAGGCACGAGCGTGTCAGTGCTGGGCGCCAACCACCCCAGCTACATCTGGTACGCGGCGGACCCGGCAAGCTATGACGGAGATGAACAAAAGGCCGACGAGGCCGGATTGAAAGTAATGGGGCAGGATTTAAGCGCGGCCTGCTGGCAAGCGGGCATGGGCCAGAAACCCGCCAGCGATGCGAATGTGTTGCTCAAAGCCTGCTTGAATACCTGGCAGGTCACACGCAAGGAGCAGACCTGTGAGCTGTTCTTCACCTCGGTGCGCAACCTGACCCCGGAGCAGGCCAATACCAAGTGCGCCACACCGCCTATCAAGGCGCAATTGAAGCAGCTGAAAAACGCCGCGCCGCCCCCCACTGTTACCTCTCCCGCGCTTTAACGCGAACCCGCGGTTTCTACTGTCAGATCTGGCAGTAGAAACCGGCTTCAACTTCGGCGAGTCTTGGCTTGCGCCCACTTGCTGCAAGACTGGCAGTCAGAACACCCCAGATCCATGCAGCCCAATTCAGGAGAGTGATGAAGACTCAAGCCATGGATAAGGCTAAAACGGCAGTGAATGACTGCCTCTACCCCTTTGAGACGCTGCAGGTGGAACAGGGTTACCCCTCGACCGCACAATTCAAGGTCGTGCGATACCCTAATGGCAAGCGGGGTGGCATCAAGGCTCGCATCGACTTTGACAGTCGAGTACGCATCGCTCTGGTTTCAGGCTACGCAGTCAGCGAGCGCCGGGCGCATACGCTGCAACTGTCGCCGCGTATTCACTTGTACGATAGATGGTTCTGCGGCCTGATACGGCACTCCTGCAAGCCGAACGTGCTCCTGGACACCACGTACATGGAACTATGGACCCTGAACACCATTACCGCAGGCAGCCTGCTGACCCTGGATTACGCCATTACTGAAGACGCGCTTTACCGGCAGTTCGCTTGCCATTGCGGCGAGCTGAACTGCCGGGGCTGGATCACCGGCAGCAAAGAGCCGTTGAACGCCCAAGGCCTGGCCTGGTGGCGCGAAAACAAAAGGTCCTAGGCTTCGCCCAACGGACGCAGGCGGTACTGCGGCGGCAGTTGCTCGAAGCCACTGATGGTGGTGTTCAAGCTCTTCCAGCGACCGTCCTTGATGCCGTAGATGCAGCCATGGATCGACAGGCTCTGCCCACGATGCCAGGCATTTTGCACAATGCTGGTGTGACCGACATTGGCCACCTGCTGGATCACATTGAGTTCACACATGCGGTCAACGCGTTCTTCTTCAGTTGGCAGTTGAGCCAGCAGTTCGCGGTTCTCGTAGTAGAGATCACGAATAGTGCGCAGCCAGCCGTCGATCAGGCCGAACTGGCGGTCCTGCATCGACGCACGCACGCCGCCGCAGCCATAGTGGCCGGTGACGAGGATGTGTTTGACCTTGAGCACGTCCACCGCGTACTGGATCACTGACAGGCAATTAAGGTCGGTGTGCAGCACCACGTTAGCCACGTTGCGGTGCACGAACAGATCACCGGGCAACATGCCGACGATCTCATTGGCCGGCACCCGCGCGTCGGAGCAACCGATCCACAGGTATTCCGGGGTTTGCTGGCGGGCGAGCTTGGCGAAGAATTCGGGATCTTCCTGTTTGATCGCATCCGCCCAGCGTTCGTTGTTATCAAGCAGGTCTTGTAGTTCGTTCATCAGGGAAAGCCTCAGGAATGATGCGCAGTTTTGTGACTGACAACCCCTCGTCCGGGTCACGCCTGGCGCAAATTAGCTTGAATCTTTGGGGCTCAGCGCCTGTCCACACACTATAAGCCCCACAGTATGAGGATTGGCCATGACTGAATCACGACGTCCCTACGGCGCAACCCAGCCGGAACCGATCGACGACAACGAAGACCGCATGGGTTCGATGCGCGAGCTGGATTTTGACGAAGAGGACCAGACAGCGGAAATCGGCGATGAAATCCCGCGTGGCGAGCGCGAGCAGCTGATGCCCGACGAACGGGTACGAGAGGCCGGGATGACCGGGGCCTCGACCGCTGATCATGAATCAACCGATGATGATATGAGCCCGGAAACGCTGATTCACGAGGACGGTGCCAGAGATGCTCGGGAGGAAGGAGAAGACAGCCCGGCGGACTACGATCTGAGTGTTGTTGGTGAAGAGGATATTGGTGGCGGAAATGGCCTGGATGAGGCCGAACTGGCCGATCTGGACCCGCTCAACGGCAAACGCTGACACAACGCAGCTCAAAATGTGGGAGGGGGCTTGCTCCCTCCCACATTGGTTCCGGTATTTAGTCGACGAGGGTGCAAGCCATGACGACCGCGTCTTCGCGACCACCCACAGCAGGGTAGTAATCCCGGCGTCGGCCAATCTCATTGAAGCCATAGCGCTCATATAACCGAAAAGCCCCGGTATTGCTGTCCCGCACTTCCAGGAAGCATTCCCGCGCGTTGGCCGCGTAGGCACGGGACATCAGGTGTTCCAGCAGCGCCAAACCCAATCCGCGCCCCTGGTTTTCCGGTTTAACGGTGATGTTCAGCAAGTGCGCTTCATCGAGAATGATCTGCACCACCCCATGGCCCACCTGCTGCTCACCTTCGAACATCAGCCAGATTTGATACTTGCCCAGCCCGTCGAGAAAGATCCCTCGCGTCCAGGGATGGCTGAACGCCGCGTATTCGATTTTCAGCACCGCGTCGAGGTCGGCCTCGGTCATCGGGCGGAAGGATAAAGCCTCACTCATCAGTTGTTTTCCAGCGCGCCATCAGCCGGCGCATGGCTTGCCAGACATCAGCCTTACGCTGTGGCTCTTCCATTAATAATTCCAGACCCGGCAGGGCCCATACCGAACCCAGGCTGTCGACCTGCAGTTCGCGGTACCAGGCCTCGGCATTGGCTTCACCGGCAAACCGCACGGCAGGCAAGCCGATCAGCCACAGGCACACGCAGGGTTCGTCTTCCAGACGCGCCGAGACAAAGCCCTGGACAAAATCCCGCGCAGCTTCCGGGCCCTGGTCCATGGTGCCGCGTACCAGCAGCGGCCAGCGTACAGGCTCACCGATGATTTGCGGGCTGTCGGGCAGGCCGGCGGCGCGCAGCATGTCCTTGAGCAGCAGGTAGGCCGGGTCGCGGGACTGGAAGCGCTCGCCGGTGGGCAGCTCCACCAGCAACAGGCAACGCCCGGCCCGCAGCAATTGCAGGGCAAAGCGGGGCGGCGGCACTACCGGAGCCTTGACCACCGGCGCGGCCTCCTCCACCACCTTGGCAGCCTTGGTCACCGGCGCAGGGCGTGGCACTTCGATCTTTGCCCGTTCGACCGCCGGGCGTGTTTCGACTGGGGGCTTGACCACCGCCACGGGCGCGGCAGCCTCTTCCCCCGACGACTCGAACGCCTCATAGGGCTCAAGCGCCTGCAACAACTCGGGCCGCGACGGCGCGGCAAACGGCAGTTCGGTGCGGGGCAGCCAGTTGACCACCTGCATGGCGGTCAAGTAAGCGCGACGTCGGGACTCGATAAGCACAGCTCGGCCACTTGTGGATAAGTAAAGAGCGGGGATTCTACCGCTGTTCGGCAACAATCGCCCACTGCGCACTGACCGGCTGTGGATAAATCCCGCGCCTGATGCAGTACAATCGCGACTTTTAATCGCCAACCAGCCGGCCATTCCCATGATCGAACCCAAGCGCGTCCTGCGCGCCCTCGCCGAACACTGGGCCTTACTTGAGCCTCTGTGCGAACACTTCGACCAAGGCACCCTGAGCCTGAGCGAGCTGCGCGCACAATTGGCCGCCCAACAACTGGACAGCACGCCCCAGGACATTACCAGCCTGCTGGACGTGTGGATTCGCCTGGATATCCTGGTACCTGTCGCCAAGAGCCCGAACCGTTTCGAGCTCAACGCGCAGATCCACGACTTCCTCGCTTATCTTCGCAAGGAGCACCGGCTTGGCCTGTGCCTGGAAATCGAAGCCTACCTGCGCCACCTCGAGCGTCTGGCCGGTTATATCCAGGACGCCTTCGACATCCGCGACGGCCATGACCTGGCCCGGCAACTGCGCTTGCTGGATATGCGCGTGCGCGACGTGCTGAAAAAACTTGCCAACGACGAACAGGCCCTCGCCGCCGTGGCCGATCGCGCCAAGACCAGCGACCGCCAGATCCCGTTGCGCCAGCGCTACGCCGAGGTGTTGGCAACCTGGGACGAATACGTCGAGCCGATGATTCAGCTGGTGAACGCTGACGGCGCCTTCGAGCAAGGCGTGCGCAAGGTGGAAAACGTGCTGCTGCGCATGCTCACCGAGCAACAGCGTCTTGGCCACCTGGTGGACGACGACATGCTGCTGCGCACTCACGCGCGCATCCTCGAAATGCAGACCAGCGCCCAGTTGACCTTGCGCCATGCGCGCGAGCTGCTGTTGCCGCTGCGCGAAGAAGCACGCCGGCATAACGCAGTGACTCGCGGCGCTGCGCTAGCCTTGTCGGCGATTCGCCGTAAAGGCCTGGACGCGGTGCCGCAAGCGGCGATGCCGATGTTCACCCGACCGCAAAGCACCTTCCTGGGCAGCGCCAGCCAGGTCGAGGCTTATGTGTATGCCCTGGCCAATTTCGAGCCGAAACCGGCGCGATTCCCCAAGGCGCACAAATCCCACAAGGGCGAAGCCCCGCGCGCGCCGCGTACGGTCAAGGAAATGCTCGAGCGCTGCGAAGACGCCCTGCCGATGCCGGACCTGATGACCTGGCTGCTGGAACAGGAGCCCGACGGCGCCACCGACGAATTGCTGTACTGGTTTTCACGCCTATCCCGGGAAAAACGCTTCAAGCGCGAGCGCCTGGAACGTCGCGATTACCACACCCACGAGCATCAGGTCAGCCTGCGCTCCTTCGCCCTGCTCCCGGCCGGCGTTGACGCCACCGAGAATTCTGCGAGCACCCCTTATGCATCTTGATCTATCCGAACTGTCCCAGCTGGCGCCGATTTTTCGCGAGCTGTTCAAGGGTTACCACGTCAGCCGCCGCGACCCGGAGCTGTACGCGCAGCTGTCGAACTTCCAGGACCAGTACCGCACGCTGTTCAAGGCCTTGGGCTTTGAGCTGGTATGCGATACCCGCGGTTTCTACTACTTCGTCCCGGACACCGCCGTGGCTGCCGCGCAGGTCAACAAGACCGCCCAGCGCCTGGCCTTGTTTACCTTCATTCTCGTCGAGCACCTGGCCGACCAGGGCCGCGACCCGGTTGCCGTGCTCGACGGCGGCAGCCTGGGGCGCGACGAATTGCCTTCGTTGCTGGAGAAGTACCGCGACCTGTTTATCCAGGCCGAAGTGCAGACCCAGGAAGAGCTCGAAGAAAAAATCATGCGTCGCATGACCCAACTCGGTTTTGCCAGCGAAGACAACGGTATCTACCGCTTCCTGCCACCAATGCACCGTTTCCTCGACGTGTGCCTGTCGGTGCAACAGGACCGCGACCTCGCCGCCAGCGTGCACAGCGTATTGCCGCTGCCGGTGCCAGTGATCATCGACGAAGACAGCGATGAAAAACTGCTGAAGACCGATGACCCGCTGGACCTTAGCGCCTTTGATGAGGAAAGCGAAGAAGACGCCCTGGCCCGAGCCATTGCCGAAGAACAGGAAACCGACGTATGAGTAAGGAACGTTACGGCATCCGCCGCTTCGCCCTATTGAACACCGCCGGTTACAGCCTGGGCTTGTTCCCGCTGGAAGAGCCGCTGTCGGTGTATGGCGCGAACAACCTGGGTAAATCCGCATCCATCAACGCCTTGCAGTTCCCGATCCTGGCGCGCATGTCGGACATGAGTTTCGGCAAGTACACGCTGGAACAATCGCGGCGCTTCTACTTTGCCACCGATACCAGCTACATCCTGGTAGAAGTCTCCCTGCCCCACGGCCCGCACGTCATCGGCGTGGTCGGACGCGGGCCGGGCGGCGGTTTCGGTCACCAGTTCTTTGCCTATGCGGGCAAGCTGGACCTGGCTCACTACCAGAAAAACGACACCTGTCTGCGTCAGAAAGAGCTGTTTACCAACCTTGAGCGCGAGGGCCTCAAAGCCTACGAACTCAAGCCTGATGAACTGCGGCGCTTGCTGGTGGGCGGCCATACGTCGATCCCGCTGGACCTGACCCTGATCCCGCTGCGCTCCACCAGCGAACAGAGCTTGAAGACGTTCCGTGCGTTGTTTATCAACCTGCTGCACATGCGCGAAATCACCGCGGCCAAGCTCAAGCAACTGTTCCTCGACGCGTTCGAACACAGCTTGCGTTCAGGCAGTGTCGACTACATCGCTGCGTGCGAAGAAGCCTTCCGTGATGTGCGACGCATGGAGCAGGACTACAACTCGCTGGTGGCTGCCGGGCCGTTGGTCGAGGCGTTGGCCAATGGCGTGAAACAACGCGACGCCTTGCGCGGCAAACTGCATCGCCTGTCACCGCTGCTGGATTCGTTGCTGGGCACCTGGTCGGACTACGCCAGTGCGCGCAAGGAAGAGCTGACCATCCAGGCCGAGCACTACCGCAACGAGCAGGACGCGCTGCAGAACGACCAGCGTGGCGGTACTCAGGAACTGATGCGTCTGGAGCGGGAGATCAGCGGTATCCAGCGTTGGCTGGGCGAGCTGTCGGTACTCAAGCATCGCTTTGCCCTGGTGGATGACGTCAAGGTGCTGGAGCAACAGTTGCTCGCCGCCAAGGACGCCCACGATGAACTGGCGGGCGCATTGGCGCAGTCGCGACAGTTCAGCGCCGAGGACCTGGACGAGCGTCTGCGCGACCTGGAAAAGCGCTTGAAGTCGGTCAGGCAGCAACTCGATCACGCCGACAACAACAGCTATGCCAAGCTGCGCGAGGAGTTCTCGCAACAGGATGTCGAACGCCTGATGCGCCTGTTCAACAGCTCGTTGTTCAGCCTGCCTCTGGGTGAGCACGGCATCACGCTGGATGAGGACGGCCAGTGGGTCAAATCCCTGGAGCAGATTCTCGATGGCTTCAAAGGCGAGCGCTTTGAAGTGCCGGGGCTGTCCATCGACATCTCGCACATCGAGCCGCCTGCGTTGCAGGCCCTGGCCGACCGCGCCGCATTGCGCGACCAGAAGGAGCGCCTGGAAAAAGAACTCAAGCAACTCAAAACCCAGCAGGCCGTAGCTTCCGACCGCGCGGCGAGCAAGACCCAGACCGAAGCGCTGTATCAGCAGGTGCTGGATGCTCAGAAGGCATTGGAAGATTTCCGCCGCACCCAGACCCTAAGTGCAGAAGAAGGCGAGAAGCTGGAAAACCTGGCGCAAATGGAAGCCGCCCAGGATGAGCTGAAGCGCTCCAGCGATGCCTTTACCGAGCGCGTCCAGCAATTATCGGCCAAGCTGCAACTGGTCGGCCGCCAGATCGGCGATATGGAAGCCAAGCAACGCACGCTGGATGATGCGTTGCGTCGTCGTCAGCTGTTGCCGGCGGACCTGCCGTTCGGCACGCCGTTCATGGACCCGGTCGACGACTCCATGGACAACTTGCTGCCACTGCTCAATGACTACCAGGATAGCTGGCAGGGCTTGCTGCGCGCCGACGGCCAGATCGAAGCCCTGTACGCTCAGGTGCGCCTCAAGGGTGTGGCCAAGTTCGACAGCGAAGATGACATGGAGCGTCGCCTGCAGCTGCTGATCAACGCTTACGCGCACCGCACCGATGAGGCGTTGACGCTGGGGAAGGCACGCCGAGCAGCGGTGACCGATATTGCCCGTACCCTGCGCAATATCCGTAGCGACTACGACAGCCTTGAACACCAGTTGGCGTTATTCAACCGCGAGATCAACAAACGCCAGGTCTCCAACCTGCAGAGTTTTCGCATCGTGCTGGCGCCGAACAAGGAAGCCCTCAAGCATATCGACCAGATCATCCACAGTGCTGGCCAGTATGAAGAAGGCGAAACGCTGTCGGTGTTCGACCTCAGCCAGAGCGCCGAGCAGGACAACAAGAACGAAGAGGCCAAGGAATACCTGGCGCGCCTCGTTGCGGCCAACCATAACCAGCTGGGCCTCAAGGACTTGTTCGAACTGGCGTTCGAGATCACCAAGGTGCACGGTCAGCCGGTGATTCATACCGACATCGATGGCGCCGCGTCCAACGGCACCACCATGACCATCAAGGCGCTGACCAACATGTACTTGTTGTTGCACTTGATGGACCGTGACCAGGCCGGCCGTGTGCGTTTGCCGTATTACCTCGATGAGGCTGCAGACATTGATGAGAAGAACCAGGCTGCCTTGCTGGAAACCAGCTTGCAACTGGGCTTCGTGCCGATCCTGGCCAGTGTGAAGCCGCAGGTCTCCGCCCAGGTGGCGATCGACCTGGAAGGCGGCAGCGGGCCGAACGGAATCTACATTGATGAGGCGGACTGGAAATACATCCGTCGCCATGATGTGGTGAAGGCGACGATGAATGTGCAAGCCGATGAGCCGGAGCTGGATGAGGTCTGACGCGTTGCGCTGACATGCAAAAAGGCCGCGATCTTTTGGATCGCGGCCTTTTTTTCGGCTTGGGATTTGCGGTGTGTTTGTGGGCCTCATCGCGGGCAAGCCCGGCTCCCACAGTTGGAATGCATACTTGCTGAAAATGCATATCCCTGTGGGAGCCGGGCTTGCTCGCGAAGGCCGCGCATCGGTTTATTTACCGAGTGGAATCTTGGGCGCCCAGGTCAGCCACTCATCTTCAAACTTATCGAACAACGGGAAGGTCTGCTGTGGCCGTGCCGGGTTGCCCATGCGTTCGCCATCCGGCGTGGCAAAGGCGATACCGCCGGCCACCAAGGTCTCCAGGGACTCGGTGCGCACCGTCGCGCCCTTGAACAGGCCGAAGTCGAGACCGAAGCCGCTGGTGTTCCAGAAGCGACTGCCACTGCGTACCAGGGGTGCGTACTTGGGCTCGATCAGGATATGCACCAACACACGGTCGGCGGTCTGGCCCAGTTCATAGCCGGTGACCTTGCCCACGGTGACTTCACGGTAAGTGACCGGCACGCCTTCTTTGAGCGAACCACGGCGAGCGGCGCTGAGTGTCAGGCTCAGACCTTGCTCCTGATGGACAGCCTCCGGCGGCTGATCCAGTGCAACAAAGTTTTTTTGCGGCCCGGCATTTTTCACCGCAGGCTGCACCTCGATGTATTGCCCGGTGACCAGGGTTTCAAGATTGGAGGTCTTCATCAGGCCCAGCTCCGGCTTGACCACCCAGAACTGGCTGCCTGCGCGGGCGATACGATCAGCCACCTGAGTAATACGGGCGCGCAGCAATACGGACTGCATGTCGGCGCTGAGGTCGACGCTCTCGACCTTGCCAACATCGAGGCCTTTGAAGCGTACGGCTGTACCGGGGCGCAGGCCGTCGGCACGATCGACCTTGATCGTCACCAGGGTGCCATGCTGATTCGCGGCGTCACGGTCGGCGAACAAACGGAAGCGCGGGATACGGTGCTTCAGGGGAACGTTGGGCTCCGGTGTTTCGAAGGCGATACCACCGGCCATCAGGCTGGCCAGGGATTCGCTTTTGACCTGGATGCCACCGGTGAGCCCACCAGTGAGAGTGACACCGCTGGCGTTCCAGAAACGTGTCGAGCCGTTGACCAGGCCTTCATACTCTTTCTCGATATGAACGCCGATCACGAGTTGCTTCTTCTTGCGTGAAAACTGGTAGCTCTGCACCGAACCCACCTTGACCTGTTTGTACAGAATCGGGCTGCCGACATCCAGCGAGCCCAGGTTGTCGGTGAGCAGCACCATGTGCAGGCCGGGGGAGCGCAGGTCTAACGGCGGCGCCTTGGCGCGGGCCACATACTCACGTTGTGGCGGGGTGCCTTTGTCACCCGGGCGGATCGCGATGTAGTTACCTTTGACCAGTGCTTCCAGGCCGGTGATGCCTGCCAGGGAGATGGACGGCTTGACCACCCAGAATTGCGTGTCCTGGACCAGGTAGTCTTCGGCCAAAGGATCAAGGGTCAACTCGGCGCTGGCGCTGGACAGGTCCGGGTCGATCTTCAAGGTTTTCAGGCTACCAACCTGGATGCCTTTGTACATGACCGGGGTACGCCCGGCCTGGAGGCCTTCGAAATCGGTGAGTTTGACCTTGACCTTGATGCCGGCTGCGGCGGCATCGAAGTCCTCGTACAGGCGAAAAGGCAGGCTCGGGTCGGTGGGTGGGCTGTCTTGGCGATTCTCAGGCGTGGCGAAGGCGATACCACCGGCCACAATGCTGGAAAGCGATTCGCTGCGCACCTTCACCCCGGAGAGGTTGGCGTCGATACTGATGCCGCTGGCGTTCCAGAAACGCGTGTGCTTGCGCACCAGGCTGGCGTAGGTCGGCTCGATATAAACCTTGATCTCAACGATGCTCTGGTCTTCGGACAACAGATAGCTTTTGACCTGGCCGACCTGAATCTGCTTGTAGAACACCGGACTGCCACGGTTCAGCGAGCCCAGGCGGTCGGCCTTGAGCGTCAGGTGCAGGCCCGGCTTGGCGTCGGATAACGGTGGTTCTTCAGACAGCGCCTTGAACTTGCGCGTGGGCTCACCATCGCCCGGGCTGGCGGCGATGTAGTTACCCGAAACCAGGGTCTCCAGGCCAGTGATGCCGGCGAGGCTGACGCTGGGCTTGACCAACCAGAAGCGGGTGTTGGTCCTCAGATACTGCTCTACATCCTTGTTCATCTCGATGGTGGCGATCACCCCGCGATTACTGCCTTCGTCATCCAGGGCCAGGGTCTTGACCTTACCTACGGTCATGCCTTTGTAGACCACTTCAGTCTTGTTGACTTGAATACCCTCGCCGCTCTCAAAGCGGACCTGAATCTCAAGACCTTGCTGGGAGTAGGCGCGCCACCCCAGCCAGCCACCGATGATCAGGGCAATCAGGGGCAACACCCAAATAGCCGACCAATTGGAGGCCGGGCGGGTTTTAGCTTTAGGCAAATCACTCATGGTCGTCGTCCGACTCCGTGTTATCCCAAATCAGTCGGGGATCGAAAGTTACTGCGGCAAGCATCGTCAAGATCACCACACTGGCGAACGCTGCAGCGCCGAGATTGGCCTCGACACTGGCAAGTCGCCCAAAGTTAACGACCGCCACCAGGATAGCGATCACGAAGATATCCAGCATGGACCAACGGCCAATGAATTCGATAAAGCGGTACATCACAATGCGTTGTTGCGCGGACAGCGGTTGGTGACGCTGCACCGAGAACAGCAACAGGCCGATGCCTACCAACTTGAATGTCGGCACCAGAATACTGGCGATGAACACCACGGCGGCGATAGGAAACATGCCGTGCTGCACCAGCTGGATCACCCCCGCCATGATGGTACTCGGGTCGCCTTGGCCGAGGGAGTTGACGGTCATGATGGGCAACAGGTTGGCGGGGATATACAAGATTGCTGCGGTGATCAGCAATGCCCAGGTACGGGTGAGGCTATTGGGGCGACGCGCATGGATCAACGCGCCGCAACGGGTACAGAGTTGCTCGTCGGTATCCGCTTCTTGCTTGTTCAATTCATGGCATTCGGTACAAATCAGAATGCCTGCATCAATCGCCCGCATGGTCATCCTCTCCTGACAGTGCTTGCCAGATCTGATGGGGTGACATCACCACCTCAAGCAGAACTTGAACCATTAATAAACTGACGAAGCAGACCAGACCCAGGCCGATCGTGATGGAGGCCATGTCGGCGAGCTTTACGATTGCCACCAGTACGCCCATCAAGTAGACCTCCAGCATCCCCCAATCCTTCATATGGTGGTAGATGCGGTACAACAACAGCCCGTAACTGCGACCGATGTTCCAGCGGATGCTGAGCAACACTGCCAATTGGCAGAGCAGCTTTAGCAAGGGGATCCCCATGCTGCACAAGAACACAACGGCAGCAACGCCTTGCATACCGGTATCGAATAAGCCAACAACGCCGCTCCATACGGTGTCCTCCGAGGACTGCCCGAGTAGATTGAGCTGCATGATGGGCAAAAAGTTCGCCGGGATGTAAAGCAGCAGGGCCGCAAGTACTAAAGCAAGGCTTCGCTCGACCACATTGTGGCGGTGAGCGTACAACTCGTAGCCACAGCGTGGGCACTGGGCCTTTTCGCCAAGGGCGAGCGCTGGCTTGCGCATCAGCAAATCGCACTCATGGCATGCCACCAGGTCGTCCAGTGGTAAATCCGACACCTCAACGGCATCAACCGGATCGGGCATAGATAGGGCTCTGACTCTAAAAATAGTTAGGTGGCTATTCTAGTGCTCTGGCTCGGAAATAACTGTGCAATTTTGTCGGGCGATTGAGGGATGCCAGCCGTGCGCGGATAGAGTGGACACTTTTCGACCGCCCAAAACAAAACCCC
>NZ_SPKN01000008.1:0-60456 GCF_023127765.1 Pseudomonas sp. W15Feb34 | reverse complement strand
CTGCATGGCAAGACCCTGGGCGTGCTCGGCCTGGGCAGTATCGGCCAGAAAGTCGCAACGTTTGCCCAGGCATTTGGTATGCGGGTGATCGCCTGGAGCGAAAACCTCACGCCGCAACGGGCGGCTGAAGCAGGCGTGACATGGGTCAGCAAGCGCGAGTTGTTTGAACAGGCGGATATCCTCACCATCCATCTGGTGCTCAGTGAGCGCAGCCGTGGGCTGGTGGATGCCCAGGCTCTGGCGTGGATGAAGCCCACGGCGCACCTGGTGAACACCGCACGCGGGCCGATTGTGGATGAGCAGGCGCTGGTGCAGGTATTGAGCAGTGGCCGCCTGGCCGGGGCGGCGCTGGATGTGTTTGCCCAGGAACCGTTGCCGACTGATCATCCATTTCGCCGCTTGCCCAATGTGCTGGCCACGCCACACGTGGGGTACGTGAGTGAGCACAATTACCGGCAGTTCTATCAACAGATGATTGAAGACATTCAGGCCTGGGCCGATGGCGTGCCCATCCGCGTGCTGGGCTGACGCACCATTTAAGGGCGCCCGCCCTTGTGACGAGGGAGCTTGCTCCCGCTGGAGTGCGCAGCGCTCCCAATATCTGGGGTCCGCTACGCGTCCCAGCGGGAGCAAGCTCCCTCGCCACAGCGGCTGGCATATCGTTAGATTTATTTTGTCCTACAAAAAACCGCGCTAAACCCGGCAGGCTCTGGGATCTGGCCTAGACTCATGACCGATGGGTCCGTTCCAAAACAAAAACCCCGCAAAAAATCTAAACTTTCCAACTCCGCCTCAGGTCAAGTTTTAGGTAAGGACGTGCACGAGCGTTTCACGCCGAATGCCCGTTCATCCAATCTTTTTCAGCCGACGTTGCAACTGGCATACGCCTTGCCAGCTTGTATAGCGCTGGTGTGCCTGGCCGCAGGATGCGGCCACTTGGAGCTGATGGCAGCGGGCCATTAGCGAACCAACAAATGGGAGTGCATTATGATCAGTGCCGCAGTAGATACTCAGGGAGAGCGTTTTAGTCAGCCGGTAGGGGGGCCAACGTCTTTGGTCGACCTGCCCAACACTGTGCGGCCGATCGTGAGTCAGAATCCGAATCGAAAGAAAGTCTTGTTCGTCACTTCCGAGTTCGCCGACCTGGTGAAAACCGGTGGCCTGGGCGATGTGTCCGCCGCCCTGCCCCGCGCCATGGCGCATTTGCACGATGTGCGGGTGCTGATCCCCGGGTACCCGCAAGTGATGGAAAGCGACAATCCGATTCATATCGTCGGTGAGCTGGGCGGCCACGCGGCGCTGCCGCCGTGCAAGATCGGGCGTATGGACCTGGCGGACGGCCTGGTCATCTATGTGCTGATCTGCCCCGAACTGTATGAGCGTGAAGGCACGCCGTACGGCGCCAATAACGGCCGCGACTGGCCGGATAACCATATTCGCTTCGCCCGCCTGGGCCTGGCCGCCGCCGACATGGCCGCCAACCTGGCACAGATCCATTGGTGCCCCGACCTGGTGCACGCCCATGACTGGCCCGCGGGCCTTGCGCCGGCGTACATGCACTGGCGTGGGTCACGCACGCCAACACTGTTCACCATTCATAACCTGGCCTATCAGGGTGTGGTGAGCCTGGCGTCGACGCCCGAACTAGGCATCCCACCCCACGCCCTGCAGCAGGAAGGCATGGAGTTCTACGGCAAGATGTCGTTCCTCAAGGCGGGCATGGCGTATTCCAGCCACATCACCACCGTGAGCGCCACCTACGCCCAGGAAATCACCACGCCGGAATTCGGCTGTGGCCTGGATGGCTTTCTTGCCAGCAAGACTCAACAAGGTTTGCTCAGCGGGATTCCCAACGGCATCGACGAAAGCTGGGAAACGTCCACCGATACGCACTTGACCCACAATTTCAATATCGGCGACTGGGAAGGCAAGGCGATAAACGCCACCCATGTGCGCGAGCTGTTTGGACTGCACGCGTCCAACGGCCCGCTATTCGCCGTGGTGTCACGCCTGGTTTATCAGAAGGGTCTGGACCTGACTGAAGCGGTCGCAGGCTTTATCGTCGAAAACGGTGGCCAGATCGCGATCATCGGCCGTGGCGAACCCGAAGAGGAACAGGCCATGCGCGAATTGGCGCTGCGCTTCCCGGGCCAGGTGGGTGTGCGCATCGGCTTCAACGAGACCGATGCCCGTCGCATGTTTGCCGGCAGCGACTTCCTGTTGATGCCTTCGCGCTATGAACCTTGCGGCCTGAGCCAGATGTACGCGCAACGCTTTGGTTCGTTGCCGGTGGCGCGTAATACCGGTGGCCTGGCGGACACCATTGAAGATGGCGTCACCGGCTTCCTGTTCAATGAATCGACGGTGCAAAGCTACGAAGAAGCCCTGCGCCGTGCCTTCAAGGTATTCGCCTTCCCCAGCCTGCTCAACGCCATGCGCAGCCGCGCCATGACACAACCGTTCAACTGGTGCCAGGCGGTTGAACCCTACGCCGAGCTCTACGAACAACTGGTGGCCAAGGCCTTGGGGAAACCAACCAAATAGCCACTTGAACCAACCTGGGAGGTCTTCATAGATGCCGTTACGGACTCTGGACACCTGGCCCCACGGCGCAATCATGCTGGACGCGCAACACACGCGTTTTGCCTTGTGGGCGCCAGACGCTTTTTATGTCAGCGTTGAATTGCAACACGGTAAATCCATCACCCTGCTGCCCCAGGCGGATGGCTGGTTCGAAGTCGAAGCAGCCTGCCCTGCCGGCACGCTCTACCGCTTTAACATCGATGGGGAAAACGCGGTTCCCGACCCCGCTTCCAGGGCCCAGGCCCAGGACGTGCACGGTTGGAGCCAAGTGGTCGACCCCAACGCTTACCCATGGCGCAATACCCAGTGGCAAGGTCGCCCCTGGCACACCGCGGTGATCTACGAACTGCATGTGGGCGCCATGGGTGGCTACGCCGAAATCGAGAAACACCTGCCACGCCTGGCTGAGCTGGGAATCACTGCGATCGAGTTGATGCCACTGGCGCAATTCCCCGGTGAACGCAACTGGGGCTATGACGGCGTGCTGCCCTACGCACCGCACGCCGACTACGGTACGCCCGAGCAGCTCAAGCACTTGATCGACACTGCCCATGCCCATGGTTTGGCGGTGATGCTCGATGTGGTCTACAACCACTTCGGGCCCGACGGCAATTACCTGGGCCAGTACGCCACGGGGTTCTTCCAGGAGGACGTGCATACCCCGTGGGGCGCCGGTATCGATTTCGAGCGCCGTGAAGTGCGGGATTTTTTCCTTGATAACGCGCTGATGTGGCTGCTGGAATACCGCTTCGACGGCCTGCGCCTGGATGCGGTACACGCCATCGATAATCCCGGGTTCTTGCAGGAACTGGCACACCGCGTGCGTCAGCAGGTGCACGACGACCGGCACGTGTGGCTGGTGCTGGAGAACGAGCTGAACCAGGCCAGCCTGCTTAAGGAAGATTTCAACGCCCAGTGGAATGATGACTTTCATAACGTGCTGCACGTGCTGCTGACCGGTGAAACCGACGCCTATTACAGCGATTTCGCCGAACAGCCCACCGCCAAACTGGCGCGTTGCCTGGGCGAGGGCTTTATATATCAGGGCGAAACTACCCGCCACGGCCATGCACGCGGCGAACCCAGTGCAGATCTGCCGCCCAGCGCTTTCGTGGCGTTTTTGCAGAACCACGACCAGATCGGCAACCGCGCCCTGGGCGAACGCCTGCACCAACTGTGTTCGCCCCAGGCGCTGAACGCGGCGACGGCTCTATTGCTGCTCAGCCCGATGATTCCGCTGATGTTCATGGGCGATGAGGTGAATGCGGCCGAACCCTTTCTGTTTTTCACCGACCACCACGGCGAACTGGCCGAGGCGGTGCGCGAAGGCCGGCGCAACGAGTTCGCCGATTTCGCGGCGTTTCACGACCCCGAGCAACGCGAACGTATTCCCGATCCCAATGCACTGGAAACCTTTGTGCAATCGGCACCCTCTTTCATCGAGAACGAGCACACCCAGCTCTATCGTCAGCTGTTGAGCCTGCGTCACCAACACATAGTGCCGCACTTGCCGGGCACTGTGGCCTTGGGCGCGCAGGTGATGGCCGAGGGAGCTGTCACGGCGCGTTGGCGCCTGGGCAACGGCAGCCTGTTGCAGATAGATTTGAACCTGAGCGAACAGCCTCTGGACCACCCCGCGCCACACCCCATCATTTTCCAGACGCCTGCCCAGCAAGGTACGCAGTTACCACCGTTGAGCGCACGCGTCTGCTTATCACCTGCCGGAGAACACTTTTGAGCGAAGCGAACCTGGAACTACTCGCCAGTCGCGCGGGCCTGGCCGTCGATTGGATCGATGCCAACGGTCGCCCGCAACACGTGCAGCCCGAGGCCTTGCGCGCCGTTCTCAAAGGGCTGGGGCACCCGGCCGATACCGACGCCGAGATCGACGCCAGCCTGCAGGAACTGGAGCAGGTGCAACAAGACACGCACCTGCCGCCCTTGATCACCATCGACAGCGGCGCAAGCCTGGACCTGGCGCGCTACTTCGCCCCGGACACCCCGTGTCGCGTCAGCCTGGAAGGTGGTGAAACCCTGGAGCTGCGCCTGGACGGCAATGCGGTGCTGCCCGGGGTGATTGCCCTCGGCTACCACCAGGTGCATATCGATGGGCAAACCTTCACCCTGGCCGTTG
Organism: Pseudomonas sp. W15Feb34; assembly: GCF_023127765.1. NCBI lineage: Bacteria > Pseudomonadati > Pseudomonadota > Gammaproteobacteria > Pseudomonadales > Pseudomonadaceae > Pseudomonas > Pseudomonas sp. W15Feb34. The sequence goes on along the minus strand of NZ_SPKN01000008.1, from coordinate 55,739 downwards.
CGCCCAGCCACTGCTACAGCGTGGCCGACGCGGTGGACAGCCGCCCCGCTCGCGCCTGGGGCTTGAGTGCCCAGCTGTATGCCTTGCGTCGCCTCGGCGATGGTGGCTTTGGGGACACCCTGGCCCTGGAGCATCTGGTGCGCTCGGCTGCCGAACGCGGTGCCGACGCGGTGGCGATCAGCCCCATGCACGCAATGTTCAGCGCCGACACCGAACGTTTCAGCCCTTATTCACCGTCCAGCCGCCTGTTTCTCAACAGCCTGTACGCCTCGCCCGCCTGCATCCTTGGCGAGCGTGAAGTGCGCGACGCTATCGAGGCCGTCGGCCTGACCGACGAACTGCGGGATTTGGAGCAACTCACGCTGATCGACTGGCCCACCGCCGCCAAGGCCAAGCAACGCCTGCTGCGTGCGCTGTATGAAGACTTCCGCCACGGCGCACATCCGCAACATGCCGACTTCCAGAGCTTCCGCCAGGCCGGCGGCGAGGCCCTGGAAAACCACTGCCGCTTCGAAGCCGTGCAAGCGCAACGTGCCGCCGCCGGCGAAGAGCTCGACTGGCGCCACTGGCCCGAAGACTGGCGCACGCCGCAGAGCCCGGCGCTGGCGCAGTTTGCTGAAGAAAACCGCGATGAGATCGGCTACTTTGCCTTCACCCAATGGTTGATCGCCCGCAGCCTGGCGCGCGCGCAACAGGCCGCCCGTGGCAGCGGCATGGGCATCGGCCTGATTGCCGACCTGGCGGTGGGTGCCGACGGTGGCGGCAGCCAGGCATGGAGTCGCCAGGATGAACTGCTGGCCGACCTCACGGTTGGCGCACCGCCGGATATTCTCAACCGTGCAGGCCAGGGTTGGGGCATCTCCGCCTTCTCCCCGGAAGGTCTCAAGCGCAATGGCTTCCGTGCGTTTATCGAAATGCTGCGGGCCAACTTCGCCCATGCCGGTGGCTTGCGCATCGATCATGTGATGGGCCTGCAACGCCTGTGGGTCATCCCCCTGGGTGCCTCGCCCCGCGAAGGCGCCTACTTGTATTACCCCGTGGACGACCTGCTGCGTTTGCTGGCGCTGGAATCCCACCGCCACCAGGCCATCGTCCTCGGTGAAGACCTGGGTACGGTGCCCGAGGGCCTGCGTGAAAAGCTCAGCGCCCGCTCGATTCTGGGTATGCGCGTATTGCTGTTCGAACAGGACCACGAAGGCCGGTTCACGCCGATTCTTGACTGGCCCGACAACGCCTTGGCCACCACCAGCACCCACGACCTGCCCACCCTCAATGGCTGGTGGCACAGCCGTGATATCGAGTGGAATATCCAGCTCGACCTGATCGACCCTCCCACCGTGGAGCAATGGAGCGAACACCGTCTGCGCGAACGTCATGCACTGCGTCAGGCCTTGAGCCAGGACCCGCAGAACTTTGTCGATGAGATCCGCAACGACACCGACCACGTGATCGACGCCAGCGTGCGCTACCTCGGCCACACCCGTGCGCCACTGGTATTGCTGCCGCTGGAGGACGCGCTGGGCATCGAAGAGCAAGCCAACCTGCCCGGCACCCTCGACACCCACCCCAACTGGCGCCGACGCGTGCCAGGCGAGGCCGCCAGCCTGCTCGACCACGACAGTGCTGCGCGCCGCCTCGAACTGTTGGCCGTGGCGCGCAACCAAGCCTATGAGCGTGACCGATGAACGTACTGCCCCTGCGCGCCACCCAGCGCCTGCAATTTCATAAAGGCTTTACCCTCGATGATGCGGTGCCGCTGGTGCCGTATTTTGCCCGACTGGGCATCAGCCACCTGTATGCCTCGCCGCTCCTGAGCGCCCGCGCCGGCTCCATGCATGGCTACGATGTGGTCGACCCCGCCCGCGTCAACCCGGAGTTGGGTGGCGAGGCAGCATTGCGTCGCCTGGTCGCCACCCTGCGTGAACACAACATGGGCCTGATCCTGGATATCGTTTCCAATCACATGGCCGTGGGTGGCGCGGATAACCCCTGGTGGCTGGACCTGCTGGAATGGGGGCGCTTGAGCCCCTACAGCGAGTTTTTCGACATCCAGTGGCACTCGCCCGACCCGTTGCTCAAAGGCCAATTGCTGATGCCGTTCCTGGGCAGCGATTACGGCGAAGCCTTGCAGAGCGGAGCGTTGACGCTCAAGTTCGACGCCGCTCACGGCAGCTTCTACGCCGAGCATTACGAGCATCGCTTCCCGATCTGCCCACGGGACTACGCCTTGATCCTGGGCGGCGATGAGGTGCTCAAACCGCTGGCCGAGCGTTTCGCCGCCCTCGCCTATCACGACGATGCCTACACCGAAGCCGCTTGGCTCAAGCAGGCGCTGACCGAACGCGCCACCGAAGTCTTACCGGCCATCAAGCAACGGCTGGCCGCTTTTGATGGTCGCCAGCCTGAGGGTTTCGAGCGCTTGCATCATCTGCTTGAGCAACAGACCTACCGCCTGGCCAGTTGGCGCACCGCCGCAGACGACATCAACTGGCGGCGCTTCTTCGACGTCAATGAGCTGGGCGGCCTGCGCGTGGAGCGCACAGCAGTGTTCGAAGCCACCCACGGCAAGATTTTCGAGCTGATCAGCGCGGGCTTGATCGATGGCCTGCGCATCGACCATATCGACGGCCTGGCCGACCCACGTGGTTATTGCCGCAAACTACGCCGCCGCGTGGACGCGCTGTCACCACAGCGCCATTTGCCGATCTTCGTGGAAAAGATCCTCGGCGAAGGCGAAACCCTGCGCGAAGACTGGCAAGTGGACGGCACCACTGGCTACGAATTCATGAATCAACTGTCGTTGCTGCAACACCATCCTGACGGTTTTGCTCCGCTGGCCGACCTGTGGACGCGCCACAGCGAACGGCCCTCGGCGTTTATCGACGAAGCCCGCTTGGCGCGCCAGCAAATCCTCAATGGCTCGTTGGGCGGCGACTTCGAAAGCGTGGCCCAGGCCCTGCTGCAAGTGGCCCGCGATGATGTGATGACCCGCGACCTGACCCTGGGTGCGATCCGTCGGGCCTTGCAGGAGCTGATTGTGCATTTCCCGGTGTACCGCACCTACATCAGTGCCAGGGGCCGCAGCACCGCCGACGACAAAGTGTTCCAGCAGGCCATGGACGGTGCGCGCAGTACCCTTAACGAAGGCGACTGGCCGGTGCTTGAGCACCTGGAAAAATGGTTGGGCGGCCAGCCTTGGCGCAATCGCCCGGTGGGCCGTGAGCGCAAGATCCTCAAACATGCCTGCGTGCGCTTCCAGCAGCTGACATCACCCGCCGCAGCAAAGGCCGTGGAAGACACCGCGTTCTATCGCTCGGCCGTATTGCTGTCGCGTAACGACGTGGGCTTCAGTACCGAACAATTCAGTGCGCCGTTGGCAGATTTTCACCAGGCCAATCAACAGCGCCTGGCTAGCTTCCCGAACAATCTGCTGGCCACCGCCACCCATGACCACAAGCGCGGCGAAGACACCCGCGCACGCCTGGCGGTGCTCAGCGAGTGCGCGCCCTGGTATGCCGAACAGGTCGAACACTGGCGCAACCTCGCCGCGCCCTTGCGCGAGGGCACCGATAGCCCCTCGGCGGGTGATGAGCTGATCCTGTATCAGGTGCTGCTCGGCAGTTGGCCGCTGGAGCACAACCCGGACTTTGAGGCTTACCAGCAACGGCTCTGGCAATGGCAACAGAAAGCCCTGCGCGAAGCCAAGTTACAAAGCAGCTGGAGCGCGCCCAACGAAGCCTATGAGCAGGGTGTCGAGCGCTTCCTCAAGCGTCTACTGCTCAGCGAAGCCGGCCAAGCGCTGCGCGATGCGCTCGACGGCGCCGCTCAAGCCATCGCCCCCTCCGGCGCTCTGAACAGCCTGGCGCAAACTTTGCTTCACCTCACCGTGCCGGGTGTACCGGATGTGTACCAGGGCGACGAGTTCTGGGACTTCAGCCTGGTGGATCCGGACAACCGACGCCCGGTGGATTTCGATGCGCGCCAGCGTGCCTTGGATACCCCACCCGACATCGGTGAGCTGTTGTTCAACTGGCGCGATGGGCGTATCAAACAAGCGTTGATCGCCCAGGTGCTGAACGCAAGCAGAGCCTGTCCCGAGCTGTTTCGCAAAGGCAGCTATACGCCGCTCGAAGTGGTGGGTCGGCACGCGGAGCGCGTGGTTGCGTTTTACCGTGAGCACCAGGGCCAACAGCTGTTGGTGGTGGTGCCGCGCTGGCCTTATCCGTTGCTGGAAAACGGTGTATTTCCCCACATCAATGCGCAGGTGTGGGGCGATACCCGGATGAAATTACCGTTCGCCACCACAACACAAAACTGGAAGGGACTTTTTCAAACAGGCGCAGTCACACCCAACAAGGAGCTGTTGATCAGCGCTGCCCTGGGGGATCTCCCGGTCAATGTCTTTATCAATCCTGATAATCAAGAAAGCTGAACATTTTCTGTGAGGAGTTTGTGATGAGTAAAGAAGACAAACGTATTCGCGAACTGGCGCATCAGATCTGGGAGTCTGAAGGCAAGCCGGACGGTGCGCACGATCGCCACTGGGAGATGGCGCGCAAACTGGCCGAAGCCGAGGCGCTGACGCCCAGCAAGCCCAAGCCTGCCGCCAAGCCGAAAACCGCGCCCAAGGCGGCCGCCAAACTCAATCCGGTAGCCGCCAAGCCCGCGGCGAAAAAACCGACCGCCCCGAAGAAGCCAAAACCACCCGCCCCATGATTTCTCGGGCCTGCAGCCGTTATCCCAGGCTGCAGGCCCTTTTTCGTCCATGTCCTTTGCTGAAACACCGTCAGCACGGCCGCGTTCGGTCCGAGAAAAGACCCCTTGCAGGAGCAACACCATGAGCAGACCCGAGAACACCACAGCGACGCCGGATCATGAACCGTCGCGGATTCGTGAAGGTTTGCCCTTCCCGCTCGGCGCCACCTGGGATGGCCTGGGCGTCAACTTTGCACTGTTTTCGGCCAACGCCACCAAAGTGGAGTTATGCCTGTTCGATGACACCGGCGAAGTCGAGCTGGAGCGCATCGAACTGCCCGAATACACCGACGAGATCTTCCACGGTTACCTGCCCGACGCCCACCCCGGGCTGATCTACGGCTACCGCGTGTACGGCGCGTACGACCCGGCCAATGGTCATCGCTTCAACCACAACAAGCTGCTGATCGACCCCTACGCCAAGCAACTGGTGGGCGAACTCAAATGGTCGGAGGCGCTGTTCGGCTACACCATCGGCCACCCGGATGACGACCTCAGCTTCGATGAGCGCGACAGCGCGCCCTTCGTGCCCAAGTGCAAGGTCATCGACCCGGCGCACACCTGGGGCAACGATCAACCCGTACGGGTGCCCTGGGACCGCACGATCATCTATGAAACCCATTTGCGCGGCATCAGCATGCGCCACCCATCGGTGGGCGAGTCCGTGCGCGGCACCTGCGCCGGCTTGATGGAAGACGACGTGCTCAAACATATCCGCCAGTTGGGCGTCTCTTCGGTCGAGCTGCTGCCGGTGCACGCCTTCGTCAACGACCAGCACTTGCTGGAAAAAGGCATGACCAACTACTGGGGCTACAACAGCATTGCCTTCTTCGCCCCCGACCCGCGCTACCTGGCCAGCGGCAAGATCGCCGAGTTCAAGGAGATGGTCGCGCACCTGCATGAGCAGAAGCTGGAAGTGATTCTGGACGTGGTCTACAACCACACCGCCGAAGGCAACGAGCGCGGCCCGACCCTGTCCATGCGCGGCATCGACAACGCCTCTTACTACCGCCTGATGCCCGACGACAAGCGCTTCTACATCAACGACTCCGGTACCGGCAACACCCTGGACCTGAGCCACCCTTGCGTGCTGCAAATGGTCACCGACTCCCTGCGTTACTGGGCCACCGAGATGCATGTGGACGGTTTCCGCTTCGACCTGGCAACCATTCTGGGCCGCTACCGCGACGGGTTCGACGAACGCCACAGCTTCCTGGTCGCCTGCCGCCAGGATCCAGTGCTGCGCCAGTTGAAAATGATTGCCGAACCCTGGGACTGCGGCCCTGGCGGCTACCAGGTGGGCAACTTCCCGCCAGGCTGGGTGGAATGGAACGACCGCTTCCGCGACACCGTGCGTGCGTTCTGGAAAGGCGATGACGGCCAACTGGCGGATTTTGCCGGGCGCATGACGGCCTCGGGCGAGATGTTCAACCATCGTGGGCGCCGACCTTACAGCTCGGTGAACTTCATCACCGCCCACGACGGTTTTACCTTGCACGACCTGGTCTCGTACAACGACAAGCACAACGAGGCCAACGACGAAAACAACCAGGACGGCAGCAATAACAACCTGTCATGGAACCACGGTGTCGAAGGCCCGACCGACGACCCTGAGATCAACGCACTGCGCCTGCGCCAGATGCGCAACTTCTTCGCCACCCTGCTGCTGGCCCAGGGCACTCCGATGATCGTCGCCGGTGACGAGTTCGCGCGCACCCAGCACGGCAACAACAATGCCTACTGCCAGGACAGCGAAATCGGTTGGGTCAACTGGGACCTGGACGATGACGGCAAGGCCCTGCTCAAGTTCGTCAAGCGCTTGATCAAGCTGCGCCTGGCCTACCCGATTCTGCGTCGTGGACGCTTTCTGGTCGGCGACTACAACGAAGACATCGGCGTAAAAGACGTCACCTGGCTGGCGCCCGATGGCAACGAAATGAACACCGAGCAATGGGAAGACAGCCAGGGTCGCTGCCTGGGCATGTTGATGGATGGCCGCGCCCAGGAAACCGGGATCCGCCGGGCGGGTGCCGATGCTACGCTGTTGCTGGTGGTCAATGCCCACCATGACATGGTCAATTTCCGCCTGCCGCCGGTGCCGGAGGGTGAGTTCTGGACGTGCATGCTCGACACCAATGAGCCGGCGATACGCGGCCAGGAGCGTTTTGACTTTGAGCATGAGTACGCCGTGACCGGCCGCTCATTGCTGTTGTTTGAACTGCAGCGTGAAGACGAGGTGTGAAATGGCGTTGCACAGTTTCCTTCAGGGCTACCGGGGCTACGCGGATACGTACGCCCTGGGTACGGCACTGAAGGCACTTCAGGAAGAAGGCCTCGATCAACTGCCGCTGCCGGGCAGCGGCGAAACCCTGGCCCGCTTCAGTCGGCTGGCCCAGGTGGCCGGCCATGACTTGCGCCTGTGCAAGTTGTTCGAAGGTCATACCGACGCGCTGGCGATCATGGCCGAACTCGACAGCCCCGCGCCGCCGCTTGGCAGTACGTGGGGCATGTGGGCGGCCGAACCACCCACAGCCAAGGTGCGTGTACGGCGCGACGGTCAGTGGCTGATCGTCGATGGACGCAAAGCCTGGTGTTCCGGCGCGGCGGTGGTCAGCCACGGCTTGCTGACTGCCTGGGACGAGGATGATCGGCAGCAGCTGGTGGCCGTGGCGATGAATCAACCCGGCGTCACGGTGTCGGACGAGGGCTGGAATGCGGTAGGCATGGCTGCCACCGGTAGCGTTGACGTTCTGTTCAACGCGGTCAAGGGTATCGCGGTAGGTGGGCCGGGTGATTACCTGTCGCGCCCCGGCTTCTGGCAAGGCGGAGTCGGTATCGCCGCGTGCTGGTATGGCGGCGCGCAACGCTTGGGCGAAGTGCTGCGCGCGCACTGTGCGCAGCGCTCGGAGCCTCACGCGCTGGCCCATTTAGGGGCAGTTGACAGCGCACTGAACAGCGCCGCTTGCGTACTACGCGCCAGCGCCGGGCAGATAGACCGCGAGCCTCGCGCCAATGCCAGGCAACTGGCCCAACAGGCACGCGCATGTATTGAAGACACCGTCGAGCAGGTCATGCGTCATGTCGGCCATGCGGTAGGCGCCGGCCCCTACTGCAAAGACCCGCACTTTGCCCGGTTGATGGCAGATTTGCCGGTGTATGTGCGGCAAAGTCATGCCGAACGCGACCTGGCTGCCCTCGGCGAACTGGTCACCGGCGACGACTCGGGACGGTGGCAGTTATGAAACCCAATCCGATTGTCGGCCAGGGCACCCCACTCAATCATTGGCAAACCTCGGCACGGCTGGCCGAGTTGCCGCACATCAGCGCCGCGCAGTTGGTACCGCAGGGGCACCGCGCGGTGATCATCGCACCGCACCCGGACGATGAAGTACTCGGCAGCGGTGGCCTGCTGCAAGGTCTGGCCGTGTTGGAGCGCCCAATCCTGTTGATCTCCGTCACCGACGGCAGCGCCAGCCATCCCGGCTCCAAACGCTGGCCGGTGGCACGCCTGGGCGTGGTGCGCCCGCAGGAGTCGGCCCAGGCACTGCACCGCCTGGGCCTGCCGTTGCATAGCTTGAAGTGGCTGCGCGGCGGTTTTACCGACAGCAAGGTGGCCGAGCGCGAAGCCCAACTGTGCGAGTTCATCCAGCGTCACCTCAAACCCACCGACATCGTGTTCGCCACCTGGCGCGAGGATGGCCATTGCGACCACGAAGCGGTGGGCCGTGCCAGCGCCAAAGCGGTCCAGGCTGTCGGCGCCACCCTGTGCGAACTGCCGGTGTGGACCTGGCACTGGGCGACTGCCGAAGACCACCGGGTGCCCTGGCATCGGGCGCGCAAGATTGCATTGACGCCCGAGCAAGTGGCACGCAAACGCCACGCGATCCACGCGTTCGCCAGCCAGTTGGAGGGCGACCCGCAGGTCGGCCTGCCGCCGGTGCTGGCACCCTACGTAGTGGAACGCTTGCTGCAACCTTTTGAAGTGGTGTTTGTATGAGCGTGGCCACCCCGTACTTTGATCAACTGTTTGCTGGTAACGACGACCCCTGGGCGTTTGGTCAGCGTTGGTACGAACAACGCAAGCGCGCACTGACCCTGGCCGTGCTGACCCGACCGCGCTATGCCTCGATCTTCGAGCCTGGTTGTGCCAACGGCGAGCTGAGCGCCGAACTGGCGACCCGTTGTGAGCGCCTGCTGTGCTGCGACACCGCTAGCGCCGCCGTGCAACTGGCACAGACGCGCCTGACCGCGTTTGCTCATGCTCATGTAGAACAGCGCCGGCTGCCCCATGAATGGCCCGCGGGTCAGTTCGAACTGATCGTGTTGAGCGAGCTTTGTTACTACCTTGATGTAAATGATCTGAATCGTCTGATCGATTGCGCCCTCGCCGCTTTGACCGATAACGGCCAACTCCTGGCCTGCCACTGGCGCCCGCCCATTGAAGGTTGCCCGCAAACCGCCGAACAGGTGCACGCCCTGCTCCAGCACCGACTGGGTATGCCACCGCTGGTACAGCACCATGACAAGGATTTTCTGCTCGATTTGTGGAGCCGCGATGGCACCTCGGTCGCGCGCCATGAGGGGTTGCGATGATCGGCATCTTGATTCCGGTGCACAACGAAGAAGCGCTGCTGGATGACTGCCTGAGGGCTGCGCAGATCGCCGCCAACCATCCGGGGTTGCACGGGGAAACGGTGCAGATCCTGGTAGTGCTCGACAGTTGCAGCGATGCCAGTGCAGCGATCGCCCAGGCGCATGATGTGCAAAGCGTCCAGGTGCAGGCACGCAACGTAGGGCGAGCCCGAGGCGTCGGCGCACGGCACTTGTTGAACCAGGGTGCGCGCTGGATTTCCTGTACCGACGCCGACAGCCGCGTGGCCCCCGACTGGCTGGTGGCTCAACTGGCCCTGGGCTGTGACGCGGTGTGTGGCACCGTGACCGTGGACGCCTGGAGTGAGGGGTTTGACCCCGCGGCGCAGATTCGTTATCACCAGGCTTACCAGGCGCGTGATGGCCATCAGCACATCCATGGCGCCAACCTGGGCGTGAGTGCCAGTGCCTATGTGCAGGCCGGCGGCTTTGAACCGCTGGCGTGCCACGAGGATGTGCAATTGGTGCGCGAACTGGAACGTTGCGGTGCTTCCATTGCCTGGAGCCATGCGCCGCAAGTGGTCACCAGCGCACGCCTGGATTGCCGCGCCCAGGGCGGTTTCGGCGATTACCTGAAAAGCCTGATGATGGTTTCGTAAAAAAACGACAAACCTGTGACACATCCTTGTCTATGCTGAGAGTGCCTTGCATAGCATCCCAGGATTGGAATGCCGTGCACTCACCGCAGCGGAGCCTGCGCTGAAGTCAAGAGCATTACCCACCGACAAGGACGTGACACCCCATGAAGCCTGCCTCCTCAAGCGAAGGCCGTCGCGGCCCCGCGCAAATCTGGAACAGCGCGCCGCAGTTGGCGCAAATCCCCTGCATCGCACTGGCTACCCTGGTGCCGCCCGGTGCCCGGGTTGTGGTGATAGCGCCCCACCCTGGCGATGAAGTCCTGGCGTGCGGCGGTTTGCTGCAACTGCTCAGCACCCGCGAGCATCCGCTGAAATTGATCTCCATTACCGATGGAAGCGCCAGCCATCCAGGCTCCCAGGTGTGGCCGGCCAGGCGCTTGAGCGTGGTGCGCCCCCAGGAAAGCGCCGAGGCCTTGCGCCGCCTCGGTATGCCGTTGCACAGCCTCAAATGGATTCGCGGTGGTTTTTGCGACGACGCGCTAGCTGCCCACGAGCAGCCGATGAGCCAGTTCATTGCGCGCTACTTGCAACCTGGAGACGTGGTGTTTACCACCTGGCGCAATGACGGTAATGACGACCACGATGCAGTCGGTCGGGCGAGTGCAAAAGCCTGTAGCCTGGTGGGCGCGCGACTGTATGAACTGGCGATCTGGGCCTGGCATTGGCCGGCACGCGAGGGTGCGGTGATTCCCTGGCAACGCGCACGCAAGGTGCGCCTGGACACCTGGAGCGTGGCGCGCAAACTGCACGCCGCCCATGCCTATGCCAGCCAATTGGTCGGCGACCCGCAGATAGGCTTGCCGCCCATGCTCGCCCAAGTGTTGCTTGAGCGTATGCGCGAACCCTACGAGATCGTGTTCACCTAGGCATTGGCTCGTCTATACCTGTCAGGTTTTACAGTGGCGGCCTTTTCTATCTGCAACTAAGGTGCGACAAGTGCTGCGCCAGTTGAGGTGCGGTCGAGAAAGCCATGCCAACCCATTGCATTGCCCGGTGTTTTCAGATGCAGGTAACTCGTAGTCCCTGATCCGTATCGCGTTCGTTGTTGCCATGGTTTTGAACCGCGCCCGCTGTTCCGGGCGACGGGACATCATTGTGCTCAAGCGAGGACGGATCATGCGCACACGGATAACTTCTTTGTTGTACTCAGCGATTATTCTGACGGCATGGCCGTTTGCCTCGTATGCGGCGTGCACGGTCAATAACACGCCAGGCAACGACACCTCCAGTTGTGACAGCGCCACCGCGCCGGGCTTTATCGATACCGGCGGCGACAACACCCTCGAACTCACCGCCACGGGTCGAGTAAGCGGGAATGTGATCTTTGGAAGCGGCAATGATCACGTGGTTGTCAACGGCCCGAGCGCGGGCATCGATGGCAACCTCAACCAGGGTGATGGCAATAACATTTTCCAGCTCAACCAGGGCAGTATCACCGGATCCATCAGCCAAGGCGCGGGCGCTGATGGGGTGGAGATTTCCGGGGGCCAGGCAGGCGCTGTCAACCAGGGCTCGGGGATCGACCGTTTTGACATGCGCGGCGGCACCATTGCCTCGCTGGAACAGGGCGACGGCCTGGACGTCTTCAACATGAGCGACGGCATCATCACCGGCGGCTTCGACGACGGCGACAATGCGACGATGACCGGCGGCACCATCGGCCGGGTCAACATGAAACTCGATGACAACCGGTTCGATATGTCTGGTGGCCGGATCATCGGCAACCTGGTGACCGGCTTCGGCAAAGACACCATCCTGATTTCAAACAACGCGTTCGTGGGCGGCAATATCAGCGTCAGCGGCGGTGACGATCAGGTGATCATTTCCGGTGGTGAGGTTAACGGGCAAGTGTTGCTCAGCTTCGGTAACGATGAATTTATCTGGTCCGGCGGCAACCTGCATTCCTCCGTGTTAATGGGGGCCGGCGACGATACGGCGCTGCTTCAGGGGCTGGTGGCTGAGCAAGTGGCGGCTGCGCAACTGATAGATGGTGGCGTGGGGATTGACGCCCTGACCCTGGACAACACCAAAACCGCTGATCCCGGCCTGTTTGCCAACTGGGAAAGCATTCGCCTGGACAACGGCTCACAAATGAACCTGGGCGGGACGTTGACTCTGGGGGACAGCGAGACTGGCACCGGCGCCCTGCTCATTGATAGCACCAGTGCACTGCTGATCAACACGGGCGGGATCAATCCGTTTACCGCCGGCCAGTTGGTCAACGTGACCAACAGCGGCACCCTCGACATGGTCACTGGCAGCACCACCGCCCGTGACACCTTGACCATCAACGGCAACTACACCGGCAACGGCGGGCGTCTGGCGCTGCAAACCGTGTTGGGAGCAGACGACTCGGCCAGCGACAAACTGGTGGTCAGCAACGGCACACTGCAGGGCAACACCACCCTGTTGATTACCAACCTTGGGGGCGCCGGCGCGGCGACGTTACAAGACGGCATCCAGGTAGTACAGGCGCTCAATGGCGCCAGCGGGCCTGGCACTGCCTTTACCTTGGGCAATACGGTAACGGCCGGGGCGTTTGACTACTACCTGTTCAAAGGCGCGGGCACGGCTGGAACCGAGCAGAGTTATTACCTGCGCTCCACGATTCCGGTCACACCGCTGCCCGAACCTGAAGGGCCGGTCACGCCAGTGCCTGAGCCGGTGGTTGGAACCCCGCCCCTGCCGTCTAACCCCACTGACAAGGAGGTCCCGATCTATCGCCCCGAAGTACCGCTGTACTCTGTGTTGTTTCCTGCCGCGCAGCAAATCGTGCAGGGCATGCTCGGCACGTATCACGAGCGCATGGGCGATCAGAGCCGGCAACAGCAAACCGGCGTCATGCCGGCAGGTTGGGGCCGGGTCTACGGCAGCAGCAGCCGCCAGAGTCTCGCCGGTGCGGTCAACCCTACGTTGGACGGTTCGCTGACAGGGTTCCAGGTCGGCACCGATGTGTTCGCCAGCCTGCTGGACAACGGCCTGTTGCAGCGCCTTGGGTTCTTTGTCGGTCACAGTCGCCTCAAAGGCAATGTAAAAGGCTTCAACGGCGGCTGGGAGAACAAGGACGCCGGCAAAACCACCTTGCGCGGCGATAGCCTGGGGGTCTACTGGACACTGATCGGCGCCAACCAGGCTTATCTTGACCTGGTGTTGATGGGCACCCGCTTTGATGGCAACAACGAGTCAGCGCGTGGCGTCAAGATGAAAACCCGCGGGCATAACGTTACCGCCTCCGCCGAAGTGGGCTGGCCGTTCGCGCTGAGCGCTCGCTGGATTCTGGAGCCCCAGGCGCAGTTGATCGTCGGCAAAACCAAGCTCGATAGCCAAAACGACGGTATTTCCCACGTTTCCTATGACGCCGATACCAACGTCACTACGCGCCTGGGTGTGCGCTTGCGCGGCGATTACACCGTCAATGGCCTGCCGCTGCAGCCTTATGTGCGTGCGAATGTCTGGCATTCCAGCGCTGGGGACAACAGTGTGATATTCAACGATGTGACGCGTATAGACACCGAACAGAAATCCACCACGATGGATGCCAGCCTCGGGGCAACCCTGCAAGTTGCCCAGGGCATCAGCCTGTACGGTGAAGTCGGTTATGACCGCAACCTGGACAGCAATAGCTTCAACGGCCGCCATGGGACGCTCGGCGTAAGAATGGATTTCTGACCCAGAAACCGCTGTAGGAGCGAGCAAGCTCGCTCCTACACGGCCATGTAAGACTTTTTCCCAGAGCTTGGATCTGCCACACTGATGCGAATAATTATCAACAGATTTTTTATTTGCCACGGATGGCCTTTGGGAGCCCTATATCCATGTCTGTGCAACAACGCGTCAGCAACGTTTTTTCACCCAGCTCAATGGCGATGGCGATCTGCCTAGCAACCTCACAAGCGGCCCTGGCCGCCGACGCCGAAGCCCCGGCCACCATTGAGCTGGGCGCCACCCAGGTGTCGGGCCAGCAGCTTGGCGCAACCACTGAAGGCAGCGAGTCATACACCACCGGCTCGATGAAGACTGCAACCAAACTGCCGCTGACCCTGCGTGAAACCCCACAAGCTGTCACCGTGATTACGCGCCAGCGCATGGATGACCAGGCCATGACCAGCATCAACGACGTGGTCAACGCAACGCCCGGGTTGTTCCTGAACTACTCCAACGGCCCCGGCCGGCAGGCTTACACCGCACGCGGCTTCAATGTCGACAACCTCATGTATGACGGTATCCCCAGCGGTTACAACGGCGCGTCGGTGGGCGCCCAGCCAAACCTGGCGATGTTCGACCGCGTCGAGGTGGTGCGCGGCGCTACCGGCCTGGTGACCGGCGCGGGCAACCCTTCGGCCGCCATCAACCTGATCCGCAAGCGGCCCCTGGACGAACAGAAAGTCACCCTCACCGGCGCCGCCGGCAGCTGGGATGACTACCGTGGCGAATTCGACGCCTCCAGCCCGCTCAACCCCAGTGGCACCTGGCGCGGTCGCGTCGTCACGTCCTACCGCGACGCCAACAGCTTTATCGACAAGGCCGAGCAGGATCACGGCCTGTTCTACGCCGTCACCGAAGCCGACCTGAGCGAAGACACCACTCTCACCCTCGGCTACTCGAACCAGAAGGACAAGACCAACTACTTCTGGGGGGCTTCGATGGTCGGCCTGGATGGCCATCACCTGGACCTATCGCGCTCCTACAACCCCGGTACCGACTGGGAAAACAAAGACCAGGAAATCAATACCGTGTTCGCCGAGCTGCGCCAGCGCCTGGCCAATGACTGGAGCCTGCAGGTCAACGCCAATTATTCCGAACAGGACGCATTGTTCTCCGGCTCCTACCAATCGCGCTGGACGAACAAGACCCTCGCCCGCACGGTGTATCAGGCCCGCTATGATGAAAACCAGGCCGGCGTCGACGCCTTTGCCAGCGGCCCGTTCGAGGCGTTCGGGCGCACTCATGAACTGGTGGTGGGCGCCAGCAAGCGCATCTACGACATGACCACTCATAACTACAGCCCGTATGAGATGAACTGGCCGATCAATGCCGGCAAACCGAACTTCACCCGCACCAATAACGCTCGTGAAGTCACCACCCAGGACGGTTTCTACCTGACCTCGCGCCTGAGCCTGGCTGACCCGTTGAAGCTGATCCTTGGCGGGCGCTTGGATTGGTATGACTATGACAACCGTGATGGCGACGGCGACTACAAGGTTACCCGCAACCTCACCCGCTACGCCGGCTTGATCTACGAACTGAACGACCAGCACTCGGTGTATGCAAGCTACAGCGACATCTTCACGCCACAGAAAGAGAAGAGCACTGCCGGCACCCCGCTCAAGCCCATCGTCGGCAAGAACTATGAAATCGGCCTCAAGGGCGAATACCTGGGGGGCGCGTTGAATGCGAGCGTGGCGCTGTTCCGCGTTGACCAGGAAAACCGCGCCGTGCAGATCGTTGTGCCGAACTGCCCACAGGCCTCTTGCAACCAGGCCTCGGGGGAAATCCGCAGCCAGGGCATCGACTTCGAACTGCAAGGTGCCTTGACCGAGAACTGGCAAGTCGGCGGTGGCTACACCTACGCGCGAACCCACACCATCAAGGACGACGCCAACCCGCAGAAGGTCAACAAGCAGTTCGACACCGACACCCCCGAACACCTGTTCAAAGTCACCACTCGCTATAACTTCCAGGGCCCACTGGAAAAACTCCGGGTCGGCGGCAACATCTCCTGGCAGAGCCGCATGTACAACGACATCAAGCTGGCCGATGGCAGCACCTACCGGCTCAAGCAAGGCGGTTACGCCGTCACCGACCTGATGGCCGGCTACCGGGTCAACCAACACCTGGACCTGCAAGTCAATGCCAACAACATCTTCGATCGCCGGTACTACCAGTCCATTTCCAACGATGTGGACTATGGCGGCGACTCCTATGGCAGCCCACGCAACATGATGCTGACCGCCAAATACAGCTTCTGATTCCAGGCTGTACCGTGGGAGGGCCTGCGCCCTCCCACTCAAGTCCCCTTCCCGCCTGCCGATAACCGATTGCCGGATCTGATCCGGTAAAAAACGCTGCACCTGACTTGCTATCGACCAGCGGCCATCGTGGCACGCCACATGCTTGGTTGCTGGCATCACTACATGGAGTAACCGTGAATGCCCCTTCGCACACGCTTCCAGGAGCACTATCGCAAGGCCGACCGCATCATGCTGGCATTGATCTGGCTGATGTTCCTGTTCTCCCTGGGGTTGGCGTTCTGGCATGACACCTTGCTCCAGGCGCTGATCGTCGGTGGCGGCACCGGCATGGTGCTGACGGCTCTCTACCGTGTCATCGGCGGCACCCGCGTGATGCGTTGCGCACTGGGCGCCGGCTTGATGGTGATGGCGGCGTTGCACATCAATCAGGCACACGGGGTGATCGAATCCCACTTCGGCATTTTCGCGCTGTTGGCGGTGTTGACCTTCTACCGTGACTGGCTGCCGATCCTGGTGGCGGCGCTGACCATCGCCGTGCACCACCTGGTGTTCCATGCGCTGCAGCACCAGGGTTTGCCGGTGTTTGTGATGGAGCATCACGGCGGCTGGACGATGATCTTCGTCCACGCCTTCTATGTGGTGATGGAAACCGTGGCCCTGTTGTACCTGGCGGTCCACAGCCAGGCGGAAGCTGTCGAAAGCCAGGAAATGCTTGAGAAGATGCTCGCTGTAACTTCACAGTTCACCGAGCAAAGCGCGCAGGGTGAAGACAAGGTACGCGTGTCCCTGGCCAAGCGCTTCGACCACTTCCTGCAACAACTGACTCACCTGATCGACGGTGTCGCCCGCGACTCCCACGGCCTGGGGCAACTCGGCCAGGAACTGGCCTGCGCCAGTGGCACCCTGGAAAAAGGTGCGCGGCATCAACTGGTGCAGATCGGCGAAATGAACGGTTCGATGCAGCGCATGGAAGACGCCATGGGCCACATTACGGTGCAAGTCGAACAAGCCGTGGAACACGCCGGCCAAGCCAGTCAGCAAATTGTTCGCGGCCAGGAGAGCGTCGGCCGCGCCCAGCTTGAAATCAGCCAGTTGGCCTCACGCATCAACGGCACTGAATCCACCGTGCAATCGTTGGCCGTGCAGGCCGAGCAAATCGGCTCGGTGCTGGAAGTGATCAGCAGCATCGCCAACCAGACCAACCTGCTGGCCCTCAACGCGGCCATCGAAGCCGCCCGCGCCGGCGAGCAAGGCCGCGGGTTTGCCGTGGTCGCCGACGAAGTGCGCAGCCTGGCACAGCGCACCGCCCTCTCCACCCAGGAAATCAAAACCATCATCGAGGGCCTGCAGCATGGCAGCCGCGAGGCCGTCGAAGCCATGCACGCCAGCCGCGAAGGCGTGGAGCGTTGCGTGCAAGACAGCCAATTGGCGGTGCAGATGCTCCGGGCGGTCGGCGAGGACATTGCGCATATCGATCAACTTAATGGCCGCATCGTCGCGACCACCCGCGAGCAGACCTCGGCGAACCTGGAGATCGTCGGGCGCTTGCAGTCGGTGCAGAGCATCGCCCAAAGCACCGCCGACGATGTCGAAACCCTGGCGCGCAGCAGCGAACGCCTGCCGCCGATTGCGGTGCGCCTGGATGCATTGGGGCGCAGGTTTCATCCTTGAATGCGCCGGTACGCTCCCCGTGAGGCTTTTCGCTGCACATCATCGCCTTCCGCTCGCACACAGCGAAACTCCTGCACCGTCTTTCGGTCGATGCTTTCAAGAGACCGATAGCGCCTCAGATGCCTTGTGTGTGCGTGTGTGCGTGTGTGTGTAATGAATGCTGCGGAGACAGCCATGAAAGAAGCCTTCAACGATTTGCCCGGCCCCATAAAGCGACAGGCTGACAGACTCCTTCGCGAGATCGAACTCGCGGGGTCGATGATTCTTGCAGTCAAAGGGGGGGCCAAAGCCCAGGGGTTTGTTCTGGGAATAAACTGCTGTGAGGGTCTGACATCCGAGCGCTGTGAGCAACTGGCAAGCCATTTTGACAGCGTTGTAGAGCACAAGCTGAGGTCGCTGACACTCGGGTTTTAGCGTCAGCGGGATGAACTCTGTCGGCACGCAGAGTGGATCAATGCTATCGCTACCCCCGGCCGCGCTTTTAAAGCTGCGAACAACCTCCTACACTGCCGGGAATTTCCCTGCATCTGCGCCGCCTCGCTCTTGTGCCCTACCCTTCAGGATTACAGACATGCGCCTGGCCGATTTCATCCTTGAGCACCTCGAACCGATTCTGCAAGCCTGGGAAGATTTCGCCAGAACCCTCGACACCCCGGGCGAGGACCTCGACAGCGTGGCGCTGCGCGACCATGCCGAGCAGATGTTGCGAGCCATCGTCAGCGACCTGCGAACCAAACAGACCCGCCAAGAGCAAATCGCCAAGGCCCAGGGCCTGGCCCCCGCGGAGGAGCAGGAGACCGCGGCAGAAATCCACGCCATCACGCGGTTGATGGCCGGCTTCACTATCGATCAGATGGTGTCGGAATACCGCGCCCTGCGCACCAGCGTGGTCAGCCAGTGGATGCGCCAGATCAAGGACGGCACGCCGATCAACGTTGACGACATGACCCGTTTCCACGAGGCCATTGACCAGGCCCTCGCCGAGTCCATCGCCAGCTATTCGCGCGCGGTCGAGGCATCGCGCAACGTGTTTCTGGGCATCCTCGGCCACGACCTGCGCACGCCGCTCGGCGCGATCCTGCTGGGTGCCGACGTGCTGCGGCGCTCCCAGGATGCAGGCCCCAAGGCGAACAAAGTGGCCAATCAGATCTACACCAGTGTGCGCCGAGCGAGCAAGATCGTCGGCGACTTGCTCGACCTGACCCGCTGCCAGATGGGGCCGGGCATTCCGGTCAGAACGGCCGATATAGACCTCTCACCGCTTTGCCAGCGTGTCGTTGAAGAAATCCGCACGTTTCATCCTGAAGCGATCATCCTGTTCGATTCGAAGACCCAGGCGTCGGGCCAGTTCGACGGCGCCCGAATGGAGCAGGTGTTCTCGAACATCGTCAGCAACGCCGTGCAGCATGGCGACACCACGCGGCCTATCCAGGTCGAGTTGGAGTTACAGGAAGATTTCGCGGTATTTTCCGTGCACAACAGTGGAGAGGCGATACCTGAGGATGTGCTGCCGTTCATCTTCAACCCCATGGGCCGCTTCTCTCAGCGTACTGCCGTCAATCACGGCCCCACAGAGGGCTTGGGCCTGGGCCTGTTCATCGCCTCGGAAATCGTCGCTTCCCATGGCGGATCGATTGAGGTCAGCTCTGATACCGAACACGGCACGGTGTTTCATGTGCGGCTTCCCCTCAATTCGATAGCCTAGGTATCAACACAGCTTCGGCGCGACCCTGAACCGATGGGAAGGGGCAAGCCCTAATACCAGTCAGTTAAGCGAACGAAATGCTCAAAGCAGCGCAGATCAAATGTGGGAGCGGGCTTGCCCGCGAAGACGTCGGCCCAGTAAACATTGGTGTTGACTGACCCACCGCTTTCGCGAGCAAGCCCGCTCCCACAGGAGATCTACGTTTAACTGACCGGCATGGTTATATTCTGAACCCGGTCAACAAGAACAAGTCGATTTGGTTGACGACGCAAGGGCTGGAGCGAGGCCGGCAACTGGCTGATCGGTTGTTTGGAACAAAAACTCAGGTAAAGGACAACCTGTACCGCACCTCCACCAGTGTGACGCCGCCCCTCTCAATCTTGAGTTCGCTGCCTGCGTCCTCGACACAACCGACCCTGCGATAAAAGCGCATGGCCCGTTCATTGCGGGCCAGGACCCAAAGCGTCAGGCAGTCATACCCCTGCTGAACCAACGCCTGCAAGCCCGCGTTCCACAGCGCCAGCCCGACGCCCGTTTGCCAATACCTGGTCAGAACATAGATGGCCATAACCTCCCCTGCATTTGCCCCGGCGGCCTCTTCGTCACGGCTGGCGCCAACGGCTATCCACCCGACAATCTGCTGGTCCACCTCTGCGACCCATACACCAGGTTCGCCCGCGGCTATCGAGCGACGCCAATAGGCTTCGCGCTGAACCAGGGTGGCCTGCAACCCGTTCAAGTAGTCGGTGGGCATCAGGTCGCGATACGCCTCTTGCCAACTGCTGATATGCACTTGGGCAATGGCGTTTGCGTCGGTGGGTAATCCTCTGCGAATCATGCGTGCTCCTTCCCTCGTGCACTGAATCTTGTCTTCGCAGTATGACTGCGGGCTTATGACGAAATCAGTTTCGCCGGGGACGAAATAAAGATCCTGCGCTCCGGCACGCAGATGCACTGCCAGCCTCATTGCTGTCCCTGCCGACTGCCCCTATCCTCAACGCTCTCGTCCGACCAAACCCGGAGCCGCCATGGACCTCGCCACCCTCGCCCTCTTCTTGCCTGCCTGCTTCGCCCTGAACATGGCGCCTGGCCCCAACAACCTGCTGTCGGTAAGCAACGCCACCCGTTACGGCTACCGCACCTCCTGCCTCGCAGGTCTCGGTCGGTTGCTGGCCTTTGCCGGCATGATCGCCCTCGCCTCCGCCGGGTTGGCGGTGGTGCTGCAAACGTCGGAGTTGTTGTTTTACGGGATCAAGATACTTGGCGCGGCGTACCTGTTTTATCTGGCGTATCAGCTATGGCGTGCGCAACCACAGACAGAGTCACAAACAGCCGCTCACCAGGTCGGCTTATGGGCCCTGGCACGGCAGGAGTTTCTGGTGGCGGCGGGCAACCCGAAAGCCATCCTGATCTTCACCGCTTTCCTGCCGCAGTTCGTGGTACCTGACCAACCCATCACCGCACAGTTCGCCCTGCTGGGCGCGATGTTCCTGGCCCTGGAATGGATCGCCATCAGCGCCTACGCCTACATGGGCCTGCATATGCGCCGCTGGTTTGCCGAGCCAAGGGGCAAGCGCATCTTCAATCGTTGCTGCGCGGGGCTGTTGTCAGCGGCGGCGGCAGTGTTGTTAACGGCGCGCAGGGCGTAACCCAACCACTGTAGGAGCGAGCTTGCTCGCGAAGGCCGCCAACGTTGGCACGGGGTGCCTGGATAAAAGGTGGCGCTCTTGGGTTTGCGTGAGCACGTTGACGCAGACAGGCATTGACGTAGAATCGCCACCCCAAAAATTCAGCGCGCACAGCGAGAAGGAGCTTAGATGCGACGGGTGATGATTGTGGGTCAACCTGGGTCAGGCAAAAGCACCTTGGCGCGCAAGCTTGGTCAGTGCACGGGTTTGCCGGTCGTTCATATCGACACTATCCACTGGCAGCCAGGGTGGATCGAACGCAGCCGCGACGCGAAGACGCAGCTTTGCCTTGAGGTCGAGGCCCGTGAACGCTGGATATTCGAAGGAGGCCATTCAACCACTTGGGACAACCGGCTGGCCCGCGCAGATCTGTTGATATGGATTGACCGTTCGGCGACGCTCCGATTCTGGCGCGTATTGCTCAGGACGCTGCTCAAACGCGGTCAGACTCGGCCTGACTTGCCGGAGAACTGCCCCGAACGACTGGCGAACCTGCCGGAGTTTTTTAGATTCATGTGGCAGACCAAAGAGTCAGCACGAGTAAAGATGCAACAACTCGTGGAGGCTGCCCCACCCGCCTGCCGTGTGGTTCATCTGCGGTCCAATCGGGACACCCGGATATTTCTTGCGAGCATTGGACGTTCGATTGGCCGGACAACGCCAGATTGATCGTCGGCTGACGGCTTCACTCCGTCGTTAATGTTGCCGCACCCCGCATAAGCGTGGGTGCTCAACATCAATAACATCGCAATGATGCTCCAGGCGGCGTCATTCCTTGGTCAAATCAACCAACGGCGTCTGCCGCACCTCAGTCTCACGCCCATCCTGAATTTCGCTGACCTGCTTCAAAGCCTTATCAACAGCGGCCTTGTCCGCCAACAGGCTGTAGCTGATGCGGAACTGCTTGTGTTCCTTCGGCCCGATTGTCGGCACCAGATTCAGTGGCCGCTGATAACGACGGTTGTAGGAAAAACTCGTCCCCGGCTCCAGCCCCGTGACATAGCCCTGGCCTTGGGTGTCGGTGTTTTTCCAGAGGGAAAACACCGGCAGTGTCTGTGTATTGAAGCCAACCGAAACGCCCAGGCTGCCGGCCTTGTTATGCAGCACGGTCAAGGTATCGCCCTTGGCATCGGCATATGGCACCACGTTGTAGACTGTTTCGTCATAGTCTTTGGTCGGTGCGCGATAGGTTTGCCAGTCGGCCAATTCGCCCTTGGCCTTGTCATTGAACGGCGACACCTGCTTCACCGGCGCGACAAACCGCGCGCCCTGCTCCAGGAACGGGGTGCTGAAGTTACTGTGATACAACGCCTGGTATTCCTTCGGATAGTCGCCGTTGTTGGTCAGGGTGTCATTGAGGGCAAACACCACACTGCCGGGTTGAGTGACCAGTTCGGTCGCGACAGAGAAGTCGACCTTCTTGAACGCCTGCTCTTTCAGCTCGCCGCGCAAGGTGATGGCATACGGTGGTTTTTCATCGATATGCAGCGTGACTTTATTCGCAGGAATATTGGCGGCCCGCCCGTGCAGGGTCAGCAGTTCGCCGTTGTCCATGCCAGGGTGGCCGACCCACTCGTAGCCGCAGCGGGTGACCAGCTCGTTGAAACCTTCCAGCCAGCCCAGTCCACCGCGGCCATTGAGCTCGACGAACGACGGATTGACCACTTCCTTGACCGGCGAATCCCAACCCATCCGCACATCGCCGACCGAAGCCTGCAACACGTTCATACCGCGAGTCGGCACCACCGAAAGCTTCATCGTGCCGTTATCGATATCCACGATGCTCACCCCCTCCTGCCGACCGCCGTGCAAGGTGCGCAGGGTAACGCTGAAGGGCTTGTCGGTTTGCACGCCGAGCTGCTGGCTGGTGATTTGCCAGTTCTGGGCGGCTTTTTCGGTGTCGAGTAATACGTAATCCCAGGCCATGGCATGGGAGGCAGCGGAAAATGCGCTGAGGGCAACGAGGAGTTTTAGCGGGGTCATGGCGGTCGCCTTTCTTGGAGTTGTATGCGATTTATAAACTCGATGAAACGTTTCAGCAAGCTTAAAAAGCGTGATGGTGTGGGGAAATATCAAGAAGGGAATGAGGCTAGTCGGGAGCAGACTGCAGCGAAAAAGTGGAGTGAGCGGCGTTCGAGCCTCAGTCCATCCGTGCCGGTTACAACCTTTGCGTTGATCGTCGGCTGCAACGACGCTTATAGTTTCCCGGTCGCCCATGTGGCGATCAGGTTTGGCGACCTGATTATCGGTAAATCATTGCATTTATCGGAGTTTCAAAAATGGAAAGATATATCCCTCTTACTGGAATCGATCGGGTTCCAGCGTCCCTGCTCATTGACTCGCAAGCACCGCTCGATGTGCTGCAAGCGATGGCTGACTATCGCATTCGCACCGTGACTCAAGTATTGGAAAACATCGCTTTTCGGGGTGAAGTGGAGGCTGACTGCGTGGTGCTTTCGGATTTTGCTCAACTACTGGCGATACCGTTGCGGGATGGGTGTGATCTGATGGATGTTATCGCGCGTCGATTGCGGGAGCAGGCTTCGGAGGTAGAAGCGCACTCTACAACGGTTAGCTAGAAAGGGCTCCGTGCGCTGGAGCAAGGCAGGCCAGCGCGTGGAGGAGAAACTGGTTATTTCTCACGGGCCGTAAACGGCCAGAAGCGGACGTTCAATACAGACTAGTAAGGGGAGACACTCGCTCTCATCTTGAGGATGCACAGTAGCAATACATCATTTATTCCCGAGATGCGGTCGCCCCCCATCAGTCTTTGACTGGGACACCCAAAGCCTGCACAATTACCAACTTTGTTCGCGACAGGAAGTCTGCCAACGGATTGTAGTTCTGGGAAATGCCAGTATCGGCAAATCTACCCTCGCCCGCATCCTCGGCAAGCGCCAGAGCCTGCCATCAGTGTATCCCGATTTGTAATCGAGCATGAAACCTTGCGCCCACTCTTCGGTTTTCGAAGGTGTAGCAGTTCCATTGCGATTGTCATTGTTGAAGTAGAAATTTTTCATTTCCAATGTGGCTGTTCCGTCACTCAGGAAGTCGGCATAAGCCTGAGCACTCAACATAATGCTGTTCAGCACAAAAGTCGTAGCGATTGCTTTTTCGACCACTTACAGTACTCCTGCTCTTCTTATTTTAATTAGATCAACAAACACAAAAGCTCCCCCATCCACTACGAAGCAAATAGAGGATAACTGGAAATACTTAATACGGCCCCCACTTTATTTCCACGGCGATGATCAGTACGACCACGCAGATCACCATCCAAACAGCAACCAGTGGTGCGACAAATTTCACCCACTTACCGAAGGGTACTCCTGCCACAGCAAGAACTCCCATCAATACTCCGGATGTCGGATTTATACAGTTAACGATTCCCTCACCGAACAAGACAGCATGGACAACCACTTGCCGCGTCAACCCGATCATGTCGCCGATAGGGACATAGATCGGTATAAGCAACGCCGATTCACCAGAGCCGGAAGAGATCGCAAAATGCATCAGAGCCGCACTAAAATACATCCCTATTGCTGCCATTGCTGGATGTAGCGGGGCTAATAAATCAGCCAGGCACCCGACAATGGGGTCAAGGATTTTGCCATTATCCAAGACGATCGATATCGCACGTGCCATGCCAACAATGAGTGCTCCAGATACAATTCGGGAACAACCACCAAGAAAGCTATTGGCTATTTCAGACGCCGAAAGCTTTCCAATCATTCCTGCAACAATAGCCATCAATACAAACATGGCTGTCATTTCAACTTCACCCCATTTCATGGTCATGGAACCATAAATGAAGGTCACTAAGGAAATGGATGCGAAAGCCAGAATAATCCAGTGGCGGGTTGTCGCCTTCGATTCTTGACGGGACACCTCGATAACTACAGGACGCTTTTCTCCGTTTTTTCGACAAGCCCGCATATAAATCGTCAAAAAAACAATACAGGTCAGGATAAAAAGACCTGAAGTGATCCCGCGCAACCCAAAACCGGAAAACAGCGGTAGTTGTGCAAGCCTCTGGGTAAGCCCGGTTGTCACTGGGTTGGTAAGCGCCACATTGTAACCAGAGGCACACGTCAGGTAAACCAGTGATATCCCAAAGATGGGATTCAAACCCAGGGATTTAGCCACCAGCAGACCAATCGGGACGAAAGCAACAACCGCATTGACCACAACTCCCGTTGTACCAAGCACCCCAAAGATCAATCCAAATATAATAATTATCAAATAATCATTAAGTTTTGTACTGTTTGCTATTCCATTTAAAGCTTGATGAATAGCACCGGTGCTCTCAAGTACAGCCAAAGCGCCGCCCGTAAACAGTATCAGGAAAATGATCGGTGCTGAGCTTTGCAAGCCTGTGGCTATCGCGGTAAAAACTCCTAGCGGATGAACGCCATTTTGGGCAACCGGATGAAGACTTCCCGAGATGACAAATGAAATGCCATCACGCATTTCACGATCAAACACTCCCGCTGGAACTACCCAGGTTGCAATAGCGGCAACCACCAAGATTATGAAAAGAAAAACATAGGGGCTCTTGGTTTCTTGCTTTGTGCGCTTTGAGGCGTTGCTTGTTTCCTCAATGGCCGTTTTTGTATTTATCATAGCCTTTTCCTCGAGTTATCCTGGTAGATTCAAAGTCTCTGGATCAGCTCGGCGAGAAGTGCAGCCCGTACTGGCAAGTCTGAGATAATGATGTGTTCATGAATTGCATGCGGCCCGACACCGGTGGCTCCAAGTCCATCCAGGGTGGGTACGCCGACTGCGGAGGTAAAGTTTCCATCACTTCCCCCGCCCACCGAGGCACCTTCAATTTGAATACCAAGAGCGTTTGCTGCCTCTTGAGCAACAGCAAAAAGCGCCTGGTTTGTAGGCGTATATTCAAGTGGTGGCCGAACCAGGCCGCCAGTTACAGAAATCTGCGCACCGACCAAGTATGGCTTCATTTCTTTAACCAACGATTCGATACGCCGAGCCTCCGACTCACTGCTAACGCGTAAATCGACATTCAACTCAGCGCTGTCTGCAACAACATTCGTCCGCTGGCCACCCTTCGCGATTCCCACATTCAGTGTTGTTCCTAACTCAGGGGCATTCAAGCCATGCAGAAACAGTATCTGCTCGGCCATCTCATGTACTGCACTTACCCCTTCCTCCGGATTGTTGCCGGCGTGGGCCGCACGACCTTTGATCTTGATATCGAAACGCCCTGTTCCTTTACGTTCGGTCTTGAGTGCATGGGTATGTGAGGTAGCCGGTTCGACAACGAGTACCTGCTCACACAATATCGCTTCACTTTCAATCCACTCCCGAGAACTCGGACTGCCGAGTTCTTCATCGCTTGAGCATAAAAAGCGGATCTCCCGGTCCTTGAGCAAGTCGAGATCAATCAGGGCCTTGGTCGCCCAAATGGCCTGAACAAGCCCGGCCTTCATGTCCAAAACGCCTGGGCCGTATAGCTTGCCGTCCTCCACCTTTATTGGCAGACGCCCAATATCCCAGACAGTGTCAAAGTGCCCTAGGATTGCCGTGCGCCTTGAACCTTGACCGGCCGTGAAAACGAGATGGTTTCCGTATTCGTCACGTGGAACGACCTCTGCGGTAGCGTCAATACGCCGCATCATGATTTCCTGAAGCACTTCACCGCAGGCATCAACCGCCCGTTTATCTGTAGAGGGTGACTCAGCACTGACAAGCGTCCTTAAATCGGCGAGAAGACTGTCGGAATGCCGGTGGAGGTACTCTTGTACGATACTCATGTTTTTGGCCTGTCATGCGTTAATGAAGCCTGAGTATGGAATGCCTCCATGGCTTGAAAAATAAGAAGCGCGCCACTAAATTGTTGCCCTCAGGTCAACAGTTGGCTGCCGCCGTAGGGCTGAGAAATGGACAACGAACTCCAAGAAAAGCGTCTGGGCTATCTCCACGAGGTTGGGCTTCAAGGAGGTATTCGCAAGGCAGCCGACGTGCTGAACGTCAATCCCTCCGTTATCAGCCGTCAGGTTGCGCTCCTCGAACGCAGCTTGCATCTACCGCTACTTGAACGTCGTGGACGAAACGTGGTGCTGACGGAGGCCGGCAAGCTTCTTTCGGATCATTTCTCGGAAACTCAAGAACGCCGAGAGGCGCTAACCAAGCACTTGAATGACCTTCGATACATGCGGGGCGGGACGGTAAACCTTCGTATCGGGCCGGGCATGGTTGCAAACTTTGTGGGCAACGAGTTGCGTGAGTTCTCCAAGGTCTACCCGGACGTCTTTGTAGACATCAGTTCAGGCGACATGAGCACTACGCTGATGATGCTCGTACGTGGGGAAGTAGACATGGCTTTATCCTTTGGCCCTATCGAAAACGTGTCTCTTCAACGACGCAGTTTTACCAGAGGCCCCATGTGCGCCATCGTTCCCAATGATCATCCATTAAGAGACTTCACTAGCATTCCCATAAGCGAGCTGGCACACCATAGGCTCATAGCGCTGACAAATACGTACGGCATACAACGCTATATCAATAAGATGTTCGAGTCCGAAAACGTGGCGTTCACCCCTGCATATCGCTGTAACCAGCAGTCAGTTGCGATAGCTTTATGCCAAGCCGGTCTTGGGGTAGGTTTTATGACAGCTCAATCACTTGGGCAACAAGCCGGGAATTCAAAGCTTATAGCTATACCACTTGATCACCCGATCGCGAGGGAATCACAGTGTCATATTCTGCGTAGCTCAGATCGCCGACTACACCCCGCCTCTGAACATCTATGGTGGCTACTCGTAAACCACCTGGAAAGGACTCAAAGCGAAGGGGCTACGTAAACCTTTTCTTCGTGGCAGCGTGGACGCTCTGAGGTGCCGCAGCAGTCTGGACTCTAACCTTGAGAATTCTCCGGACTATCGAGCCTGTATCCCGGTCCCGCCAAGACGGGGAGCGGATGCTCGGCTGATAGATAGCAATCGGCCATTTGGCGCCTGTCTAGAATGTCAGCTATTGGTCGGCAACGCTCACTTGCGACAGGCTGCTTTGGGTCAAGTTCTGCCTGTGGCCACCGACAGCTTTTGGCCGAAATCCGCCGATCCCCCTCCTCCCAACAAATCCAGATCTAAACCCGCACCTCATCAAACCCCATGCCGCTCCACCAAAAAATCCACAAACGCCCTCACCCGCGCCGGCATCGCCCCTCCCCCTACAAACACCGCATGAATCGGCTCCACATCCCCCGGGTTAAAGTCCTCCAGCAACACCACCAACTCCCCCCGCTTCACCTCCTCCACCACACTAAACGCCCCAATCCGCGCAATCCCTGCCCCCAGCTTTGCCAACTGTGCCAATGCCTCGCCACTATTTCCCTCAATCGTCCCCGCCACCTTCAACGAAAACTCGCAACCATCCATCCGAAACGGCCAATCCGGCGCCGCTCGGCGGAAGTTGAAGCGTAGGCAGTTGTGCCGGAGTAGATCCTGCGGCAACACCGGGGTGCCATGTTTTGCCAGGTAGTCCGGTGAGGCGACGATCACCTGCCCGGTGGAGCCGATAGGACGAGCAGTCAGGGGGCTGTCGGCAAGGGGGCCGAAGCGGATGGCGACGTCGGCCTGGCCGCCGAGTATGTCCACCACCTCATCGCCGAGCATCAGGTCGACGACGATGGCCGGATAGCGGGCGCTGAAGGCGGCGATCAGCGGGACGATAGTCATGCGGCCATGGGCCAGGGCGGCGCTGACTCGCAGGCGGCCGCGTGGGGTGCCCTGGTCGGTGATGGCGTCTTCGACTTCGGCCATGTCTGCGAGGATGCGCCGGGCGCCGCGCAGGTAGGCTTCGCCTTCGGCGGTGAAGGTGATGGCGCGAGTGGTGCGCAGCAGCAGTCGGGTGCCGATGCGCTTTTCGGTGCGGGTGATGATGCGGCTGATGGACGATGGCGTCAGCCCCAGGGCTCGCGCCGCGCCCGACAGGCTGCCCTGCTCGGCGACCATGGCGAACACTTCCATCTCTCCTGACCGACCGCTGATGTCCATTTGTGCCTCCTGCGCAAAGCTGTAGTTCCCGAGCAAGGGCTACTGCTTGAAAAGGCTGGATTGTAGCATTCGGCACACAGATGAGGAGTCAACCATGCGTATCAATCCACCCCTTGTAGCCTTGTCCATCGGTGCCTTCGGCATCGGGGTCACGGAGTTTGCGCCCATGGGCATGTTGCCCGGTATTGCCGCCGATCTTGGCGTATCCATTCCAGCCGCCGGGCTGCTGGTGAGTGCCTATGCCATGGGCGTGCTGATCGGCGCGCCGATCATGACCCTCGCCACGGCGAGAGTGCCGCGTCGTTATTTGCTGATCGGGCTGATGGCGATTTTTACCCTGGGCAATTTATTGTCGGCGCTGGCCACCAACTACCAGACCTTGATGATCGCAAGGCTGGTGACGTCGCTGAACCACGGGGCGTTTTTCGGCATTGGTTCGATTGTGGCAGCCAGCGTGGTAGCGCCGGAGAAACGCGCGGGAGCGGTCGCGGCGATGTTTCTCGGGCTGACCTTGGCGACCATCGGCGGCGTGCCGCTGGCGACCTGGTTTGGCGAGAACTTTGGTTGGCGCACGGCGTTCTGGGGGATCAGCGGCCTCGGTGCGGTGGTGATGGCGGCGCTGTGGTGGGCGCTGCCGAATGCACCCGCGCCTAAAGGCGGCAGCCTGATGGCGGAAATCCGCGTATTGGGCCGCGGGCCGGTGCTGGCCGCGTTGGCGCTGACCGTGGTGGGCTCCAGTGCGATGTTCACGGTGTTCACTTACATCGCGCCGATTCTGCGCAACGTCACCCACGCCTCGACCAACTTCGTCACCGGGATGCTTGTGCTGTTCGGGATCGGGCTGACCCTGGGCAACGTGTGGGGCGGCAAGTCGGCCGACCGCTCGGTGGACCGTACCTTGATCACCTCGCTGGTGGTGTTGATTGCCGTGCTGCTGGCCTTCTCGGTACTGATGCAATGGCCGCTGCCTGCCGCCGTGTCGATCCTGCTATGGGGTGCCGCCAGTTTTGCGCTGGTACCGCCGTTGCAGATGCGTGTGATGGAGGCCGCCAAGGATGCGCCTAACCTGGCGTCGGCGATGAACATCGGCGCGTTCAATTTTGGCAATGCGATTGGTGCGGCGCTGGGTGGCGCGGTGATCAACGCCGGTCTGGGCTACCCGGCCATTTCCCTGGCCGGTGCAATCATGGCAGGCCTGGGCTTGCTGATGGTGCTGGGTTTGGCCTGGCGCTCGCGGCGTGCGGGTTTACGCACTTGCCGGGAAGCCGTGCAAGCCTGAACAGCAGGCTGGAAAGCCCCAAGGCCAGTCGATTCCTGTCCATGACGTGGTGCAAGTGGTGCGCATGACGCTGAACTTGTCGCCGGCCAGTTTCGTCAAGGACATTACCTTGCCGGCGATCCTGGATGAGCGGTTCTGAACGGGGCGGAACGCCCGCGGTTATCGTCTAGACTTCACGCACCTTCCAACCCGAGGAGCCTTGCGATGAACAACAAAAATACGATCTGCCTCTGGTACAACAACGATGCCCTGGAGGCGGCGACCTTCTACGCCAACACCTTTCCCGACAGTAAAGTGGGGAACGTTCACCATGCGCCTGGCGACTACCCGGCCGGCAAGCAGGGCGAAGTGTTGACCGTGGAATTCACCGTGCTGGGTATCCCCTGCGTCGGCCTCAATGGCGGCCAGATGTTCAAGCACAGTGAGGCGTTTTCCTTTCAGGTGTCTACGGATGACCAGGAAGAAACCGATCGCTTGTGGAATGCCATCGTCAACAATGGTGGGCAGGCAAGCGCCTGCGGCTGGTGCAAGGACAAGTGGGGGTTGTCGTGGCAGATCTCGCCACGGGTGTTGGTCGATGCGGTCACCAGCAAAGATCCTGCCGTCGCCAAGCGTGCGTTTGAGGCGATGATGAAAATGACCAAGATCGACATCGCTACCATCAAAGCCGCCATTGCCGGGAACTGAACTGTGGGAGCGCTCGAGCCTTAGCGAGGCCGCGATGGCGGTGGGTCAGGCAACATAAATGCCGACAGCACCGCCGCCATCGCAGGCAAGCCAGCTCCCACATTTGGATCGCGTGGCGTCAGGTAGGTATGGGTCGGCAATCCGACAAGCCAACTCCCACCTTTGATCTTCAGCGCAATCCTGAATTGCGCGCCCTCCCCCATGCGCCAAAAAAAGTCATGCATCGGACCGCCCGGTTGCGACCCGGGCGATACCGGCCTATGTTTCAAGCCATGCTGTGATTTGCTGTCCCCCACCCTGTGCCCATCCCGTAACCAGGTGACGACATGCCTACCCTTTCCCGCCCTGCCGTACTTGAACTGATCGGTAACACGCCGCTGGTCAAGGTCAGCCGCTTCGATACCGGCCCTTGCACGCTGTTTCTAAAGCTTGAATCGCAAAACCCTGGCGGCTCCATCAAGGATCGCATCGGCTTGGCCATGATCGACTCCGCCGAGCGTGATGGGCGCTTGCGTCCTGGGGGTACCATCATCGAAGCCACCGCCGGTAATACCGGCCTGGGCCTGGCGCTGGTAGGCCGGGCCAAGGGGTATCGGGTGGTGCTGGTAGTGCCCGACAAGATGTCCACGGAAAAAGTGCTGCACCTGAAGGCCATGGGCGCCGAAGTACATATCACCCGCTCCGATGTGGGCAAGGGCCACCCGGAGTATTACCAGGACGTGGCGGCACGGCTGGCCAAGGATATTCCGGGCTCGTTCTTTGCTGATCAGTTCAACAATCCGGCCAACCCGCTGGCCCACGAAACCAGCACCGCGCCGGAGATCTGGGCGCAGACCCAACATGATGTCGACGCGATTGTGGTCGGCGTCGGCTCGGCCGGCACCCTCACCGGCTTGACGCGTTTTTTCAAGCGTGTGCAGCCCGATCTCACGATGGTACTGGCCGACCCGGTGGGTTCAGTCATGGCCGAATACAGCCGCAGCCGGCAACTTGAAACGCCTGGCTCCTGGGCCGTGGAAGGCATCGGCGAAGACTTCATCCCGTCGATTGCCGATCTGTCCAGCGTGCGCCACGCCTACTCCATCAGCGATGAAGAGAGCTTCGACCACGCCCGCCAATTGCTCAAGGCCGAAGGCATTCTCGGCGGCTCGTCCACCGGCACCCTGCTCGCCGCTGCCCTGCGCTACTGCCGCGAGCAAACCGAGCCCAAGCGCGTGGTGACCTTTGTGTGCGACACCGGCACGCGTTATTTATCGAAGGTTTACAACGACCAATGGATGAACGACGCCGGCCTGCTGCAGTACAAACATTACGGCGACCTGCGCGACCTGATCGCCCGCCGCTTCGAAGACGGCCGTGTGATCAGCGTGAGCCCCGACGACACCCTGCTCACTGCGTTCCAACGCATGCGCCTGGCGGATGTGTCGCAACTGCCGGTGCTGGTAGACGGCCAACAATTGGCAGGCGTGATCGACGAATCGGACATTCTGCTGGGCCTGCACCATGACGCGGCGGACTTTTCCATGACCGTCGCCAGCGCCATGACCGACACCTTGCACACCCTGCCCACCAGCGCCAGCCTGGCCGAACTGCAGGCAGAACTGGATCGCGGCCTGGTCGCCATTATTGCCGACGCCTCGGGCTTCCATGGCCTGATCACCCGCGTCGACCTGCTTAATCACCTACGGAGATCCCTTGCATGAGTCAGCCCGATAAAAGCGCGTTTGCCACCCGTGTGATCCACGCCGGGCAGTCACCCGACCCGACCACGGGCGCGCTGATGCCGCCGATCTACGCCAACTCCACTTACCTGCAAGACAGCCCCGGTGTGCACAAGGGCTTCGACTACGGCCGCTCCCACAACCCCACGCGTTTTGCCCTGGAGCGCTGCGTGGCCGACCTTGAAGGCGGCAGCCAGGCCTTTGCATTTGCGTCGGGGCTGGCGGCGATTTCCACCGTGCTCGAATTGCTCGATGCCGGTGCGCATATCGTTTCGGGCAATGACCTGTATGGCGGCACCTTCCGGCTGTTCGACAAGGTGCGCCAACGCAGCGCTGGGCACCGTTTCAGCTATATCGACCTGAGCGACTTGTCGGCCTTTGAAGCGTCGTTGCAGGACGACACGCGCATGGTCTGGGTCGAGACCCCGAGCAACCCGCTGCTGAGCCTCACCGACCTGCGCGCCGTCGCACGCATCTGCCGTGCCCGCGGAATTATCTGCGTGGCCGACAACACCTTCGCCAGCCCGTGGATCCAGCGGCCGCTGGAACTGGGTTTCGATATCGTGGTGCACTCCACTACCAAGTATCTGAACGGGCATTCCGATGTGATCGGCGGTATCGCCATTGTCGGTGACAATCCGGACCTGGCCGAACGCCTGGGCTTCCTGCAAAACTCGGTCGGTGCCATTGCCGGGCCGTTCGATGCGTTCCTGACGCTGCGCGGCGTGAAAACCCTGGCGCTGCGCATGGAGCGCCATTGCAGCAATGCCCTGGAGCTGGCCACCTGGCTGGAACAGCAACCGCAAGTGGCGCGGGTGTACTACCCCGGCCTGAAATCCCATCCACAGCACGCGCTGGCCAAGCAGCAAATGCGCGGTTTTGGCGGGATGATTTCGGTGGATTTGAACAGTGACCTGGCCGGTGCCAGGCGCTTTCTGGAGAACGTCAGGATCTTCGCCCTGGCCGAGAGCCTGGGTGGTGTGGAAAGCCTGATCGAACACCCCGCGATCATGACGCACGCGAGCATCCCGGCGGCCACGCGGGCGCAGTTGGGGATTGGTGATGGGCTGGTGCGGTTGTCGGTGGGGGTTGAGGATGTGGAGGATTTGCGAGCGGATTTAGCCCAAGCCTTGGCACACATCTAACGTCAAATATCGAGCAAAATGTGGGAGGGGGCTTGCTCCCGATAGCAGGGTGTCAGTCACTGTATTTGTTGACTGATACACCGCTATCGGGAGCAAGCCCCCTCCCACATTAAATCAACTGCGTAATCAGCCTTGGGTGATGTTGGCTCGTGCACTGTGCAGCTTCTTGTAGCTGTCGATCAAGCGCAGATGCCGGTCCAGCCCTTCGAGCTTCATGCTGGTCGGCGTCAACCCGTAGAACCGCACACTGCCGTCCACCGAGCCGATCACCGCGTCCATGCGCTCATTGCCGAACATGCGCCGGAAGTTGGCCTCGTAGTCGGCCAGCTCCAGGTCGTCATCCAGCTCCATCTCCAGCACCGCGTTCATCGCCTGGTAAAACAGGCCGCGCTCGACGGTGTTGTCGTTGTACTGCAGGAACATCTCCACGCATTCCTTGGCTTCTTCATACTGCTTGAGGGCCAGGAATATCAGCAGCTTCAGCTCAAGGATGGTCAACTGGCCCCACGCGGTGTTGTCGTCGAACTCGATGCCGATCAGGGTGGTGATGTCGGTGTAGTCGTCCAGCTCGCTTTCAATCAGGCGTTCGACCAAGGCTTGCAGCTCGTCCTCGTTGAGGCGATGCAGGTTGAGGATGTCTTCGCGGAAGAACAGCGCCTTGTTGGTGTTATCCCAGATCAGGTCGTCCACCGGGTAGATTTCCGAATAGTCCGGCACCAGGATGCGGCAGGCGGTGGCGCCCAGGTGTTCGTACACCGCCATGTAGCACTCCTTGCCCATGCCTTCGAGGATACCGAACAGTGTCGCGGCCTCCTGGGCGTTGGAGTCTTCGCCGTGGCCGGAGAAGTCCCACTCGACAAACTCGTAATCCGACTGGGCGCTGAAGAAGCGCCACGACACTACGCCGCTGGAGTCGATAAAGTGCTCGACGAAATTGTTCGGCTCGGTCACCGCCTGGCCTTCGAAGGTCGGCTGCGGCAGGTCGTTCAAGCCTTCGAAGCTGCGGCCTTGCAGCAGCTCGGTGAGGCTGCGTTCCAGCGCCACTTCCAGGTTCGGGTGCGCACCGAAGGAGGCAAACACGCCACCGGTGCGCGGGTTCATCAAGGTCACGCACATCACCGGGAATTCACCGCCCAGGGACGCATCCTTGACCAGCACCGGGAAGCCCTGGGCCTCCAGCCCC
The DNA here is from genome assembly GCF_023127765.1 of Pseudomonas sp. W15Feb34. Classification (NCBI taxonomy): domain Bacteria; kingdom Pseudomonadati; phylum Pseudomonadota; class Gammaproteobacteria; order Pseudomonadales; family Pseudomonadaceae; genus Pseudomonas; species Pseudomonas sp. W15Feb34. The sequence continues at coordinate 20,624 of NZ_SPKN01000008.1, read as the reverse complement.
TCAATACCGGCGAGGATGCCAGGGTATTTAGCCAACACCTCGGCGGGTACATCCGGCAGGGCGAATTCGCCTTCGATGATTTCGCGCTTTACCGCCCGCTCGAAAATCTCCGACAGGCACTGCACCTGGGCTTCGGCCAGGGTGTTGCCGGCGCTCATGCCGTTGCTCAGGTAGAGGTTTTCGATCAGGTTGGACGGGAAATACACCACTTCACCATCGGACTGGCGCACGAACGGCAGCGAGACAATGCCTCGGGCTTCATTGCCCGAGTTGGTGTCGAACAGGTGCGAACCGCGCAACTCGCCCTCGCGGTTGTAGATCTTCAGGCAGTAGGCATCGAGGATTTCACTCGGCAGCTCATCGTCCGGGCCCGGCTGAAACCAGCGCTCATCCGGATAATGCACGAACGGCGCATTGGCCAGCTCTTCGCCCCAGAACTGGTCGTTGTAGAAGAAATTGCAGTTGAGCCGCTCGATAAACTCGCCCAGCGCCGACGCCAGTGCGCCCTCCTTCGTCGCGCCCTTGCCGTTGGTAAAGCACATCGGCGAATGCGCATCGCGCACATGCAGCGACCAGACATTGGGCACGATATTGCGCCACGAGGCGATCTCGATCTTCATGCCCAGCCCGGCGAGGATGCCGGACATGTTGGCGATGGTCTGCTCCAGCGGTAGGTCCTTGCCAGCAATGTAGGTGCCCGCCTCGGACGTGGAATTGGGCATCAACAACGCCTGGGCGTCGGCGTCGAGATTTTCCACCTGCTCAATCACGAACTCCGGCCCGGCCTGCACCACTTTCTTCACGGTGCAACGGTCGATGGAACGCAGGATGCCCTGACGGTCCTTGTCCGAGATGTCCGCCGGCAGCTCGACCTGGATCTTGAAAATCTGGTTGTAGCGGTTTTCCGGGTCGACGATGTTGTTCTGCGACAGGCGAATATTCTCCGTGGGAATATTGCGCGTCTGGCAGTACAACTTCACAAAGTACGCCGCACACAACGCCGACGAAGCCAGGAAGTAATCGAATGGCCCCGGCGCCGACCCATCGCCCTTGTAGCGGATGGGCTGGTCGGCAATGACCGTGAAGTCATCGAACTTGGCTTCAAGCCGAAGGTTGTCGAGAAAGTTGACCTTAATTTCCATGCGGGCACACCAGAATAACGAGCTAAACAAATTGGCGGCCATTATGAAGCGTTTCGCCGGGAAGTCTCAGGGTTTTGCGTGTGGGTTGCCGATCGGTGGTAACGGCCACCCCCTCGCCTTCGTCGTTCCCTGCTCCCCCCTAAGGCAACGCACGATAGCGCACCAGCGTTACTGCCACAGGAAAGCGCGCGTCGGAAATTGCAGCCTACCTTGGGCATCACGCCAATAGGAACGTGGCGTTGTTTGCCGCGCGACTGGCGCCGTTTCACCACGGAGCAACGCATGGCATAATGCCATAATTCAGATATCCGAATAAAATCATGATAAGTAAAATTGAAGTAGATGATCGAGTCATTAACCTGAACCTTGAAAAAGACGGAACACCAAATATCTTCGACATAGATTCAATCTCTTTAATTATCGGAAATAACGGTTCAGGAAAAACGACCATCTTCAAAAAAATAATCGATAAATTTTTACCCTCCTCACGATTTGGAAGATACTTCTGTGATGTCGTACTCGACTCAAAAAAAGAATTAACATTTGCAGAGATGCGAAACAGATGGGGCGCAATCTACTACTCCCCAGTCCAACACGGGCGCCGTGTACACACCAGCAGAAATTTTGTTGACGTGTCACCTAAGTGGGGAGAATCAATTTCAGCGTTTGATCTTCGTCCTTATACACAAATTCTCAGTGCATTTGATATATCTCCTAAAATTTATGCCAGCAGAACCATTAACATAAGAAACACTTGTAAAAACCTTATTGATTTATTACTGGTCAAAAACGCACTGAATGATGTGCCGATAAAGCTCGCCGAGCTATTTCCAGACCTCTTCACCTATTTCGACCACTTGCGCAGCCCGAAACCAGTCATGAGCTTGGAGTTTTCGTCGTTCTCGATGGAAGAGAAGGATGGTGAGCCCGCTGAAGAGGGCGTCATCAAGAAGCGAATAATTGAAGATTCAGCAGCGATACTCTATCGGGAATTACAGCAACATGCGAAAAGTGAAGAGTCATTATTTGCTTTTTTCGCAGTACTGGAACATCACCTGACCACTCAAACACCCGACCGTATATTTCAGCATGTCGTCTTCGAAGCCATCGGTATACGAGACGCATGGTTTATTGGGGCTCGCCCAGAAAAAGCAGATCGCCTGTATCAAGAAGTAGACGCAATCGAAAAATTTCTAACCCGTCGCGCCGCGCATATAAAACTGGGTAGTAAAGCGTATGCCGAGGTTGTCCTGGCGCTTACTGAAGATGCCTCTTCCTTGAAAAGTTCGGGCATTGATCTTTTTTTCGACGTCGGCTTTCAAAATATGAGCTCCGGGCAATTTGCAGTTATAGCGCAACTTGCATTGCTCTCTGAAGCCATCAACACTTACGCAAAAAAAGGAATCGATAAACTACTGATACTCATTGACGAAGGTGATGCTTTCTTGCACCTGGAGTGGCAGCGTCGATATATAAGCCAGCTCAACTCACTATTGTCCGATTTAAAAAAACAAAAGCACATTAGCTCCCTCCAACTTATCATTGCTACCCACTCACCCTTATTGGCCACCGACATCCCTAAACAATTCATCTGTCGAATGGAGTCTTTCGACGAAAGTGTTACACCTAGCGCATTCGCAGCGCCGTTGCACACACTGCTAAATCAATCATTCGGTGCCAAAACGATAGGAGAATTTGCATCCACCAAAATTAGGTGTGCGATCGAAGCCATAAGGGAAGGTCAAGATTCTATCCTAGATAGATTCATCGTTGAGAGCATCGACAACCCTATTATAAAAACCGAGATTTTGCGCATCTCCGAATACACCAAGGAAAAAAATTGATAGTATCAATCAATCAGAACTGGGTGGATGCCGAAGTCGAACATACAATCTACCTGAAAAAAATAATTCACAATTTTCTTCACTCACAATATAGTATTTGCGGACCAAAAACGCCTGCGTATTACTTTGTTCGCGAAGCGAGAAAACTGATTATCTCGCATACGCTATCAGATATTTCCAGCAGCATAACAATCCTTAACACTCACACTCGACGCCTAGGAACGCAAAAAAAGCGACTTCTCACAGAGCTGAAGAAAATATTCAACTATGACAAATTCATCAGCAAGCATGGAGCGTGGAACGCTTATGCTCTATGCAAAAAATCCAAAACCAGAATCTGCCCTTACTGCAATCATGCCTACGCCTTTACTATAGAATGTAAGCGTGGAGCCTTTCGCCCTACACTAGACCATTTTTTCTTAAAAGATCAATATCCTCATCTCGCGTTAACGCTGTACAACCTTGTACCAAGCTGTGCGACTTGTAACTCTAGCCTCAAGGGCGAGGAAAATTTTTACCAAACACCTCACCTAAATCCTTTATTCGATCATGAGGTTATCACGTTCCAGCTTTTTAGCACGGGGGACCCTTCAGGACTTCTCGATGACATTTCGCTCAACCTTCAAAATGTAAAATTGGCAGCGATAGCCCCCACCCGCTGTGTCAAATCCCAAAACTCACTGAGGACCTTCATTGTCAACGAGAGATACGAGCTTCTTCTGATGGAGGCTGTTGATTTTTTTGTGGCTAAAGTTAATTACGAGGAAGCAAAGGTCAATACTCAAATTGGATTGCAATTTAGCGAGGCGTCGCAGCTCAGATTTGATCGCACCCAGCACAATAAATATTTATTGGGTAAAATGTTTGCCGACATCTATGACACTTTTTAGTAATTTTTTATCTTCTGCAAAATAATGACGAACACCTCTCTACTCTTTGGGTAGAGCACGATTTAAGCTAGGGCTCAGGCTGAAATATTTTTTTTAACCCACCACAAAAAGGATAGGCCATGGAACCGATATCGACGAACGCTGCACTGGTGATCATTGATATGCAGAGAGGCATGGCCGATCCCGCCCTGGGCCGCCGCAACAACCCAGACGCCGAACTGCGCATACAACAGTTGCTCAATGCCTGGCGACAGGCGCAACGCCCGATCGTCCATGTGCGGCATATCTCCCGCTCTCCCGGCTCGGTGTTCTGGCCAGGCCAACCAGGCTGTGAATTCCAGGACACGCTGCAACCCCTGGGTCACGAGCATGTGGTGGAAAAAAATGTACCGGATGCCTTCATCGCCACGGGCCTGGAACGCTGGCTGCACATGCGCTCGATCAAACAACTGGTGATCGTAGGCGTCATCACTAATAACTCAGTGGAGGCCACCGCACGCTCTGGGGGCAACTTGGGGTTCGACGTAATCGTGGCGGCGGATGCCTGTTTTACTTTCGATCAAACCGACTTGTCGGGACGCCTGTGGCTCGCCGAAGACGTGCACGCGTTATCGCTCAGTAACCTCGCGATGGACTATGCCAGGGTGCTCCAAAGCGGTGAAATCCTCACCCATTGTTAACAGAGAGGGCGGACATGAATCAGGGCAAGCGCATTGTGGTCATTGGCGCCGGTATCGTCGGGGCTTCACTGGCCTATCACCTGGCCGGCAAGGGTGCGAAGGTGACGGTGGTCGATGCCGGTGACGTTGCTTGCGGGGTCACGGCTACTTCGTTTGCCTGGATAAACACTACCTGCGACGCACCCGACCCCATCGCCTCATTGCGCAGTGCTGCGATTGACGCGTATCACCGCCTGGAACATGAGTTGCCCGACGTGAAGATACGCTGGACGGGCGCCCTGTGTTACGGCCCAAACATTCAACCCAGGGCGAACTCACGGATCACTCGTGAGCGTATCCAGGCACTTGAGCCGCAGTTGAAAAACCCGCCTGAATTCGCTCAATTCAAAGCCGAAGAAGGCTCACTGGACGCTGTACAAACCACCCATGCGTTAATAGCCGCCGCCCAGGCCCTCGGTGCCAGGCTGCTGACACACAACCCAGTGCTGGGCTTCAGCAGGCAGGGTTCGCAGGTCACCGGCGTTGAAACCCGCCGGGGCGTCATCCATGCCGACAGGGTGGTGCTCGCAGCCGGAACGGGCACGGCAGCACTGACAAGCCTGCTGGGTTTGCCCTTGCCGATAGACGCCTCGCCAGCGATTTTCATCCGCTACAGCGCCCCGCCCGGGATTGTGCACACGCTCATTTCCAACCCTGAAATGGAAGTACGCGAAAGTGCAGAGGGTATTTGGCTGTCAGCCGAAGACTACCTTGGCAACGCCCCGGAACATCAGCCCGCCGCCATCGCCCGCCGCACCGCCCTGGCCATTGCCGGTGAGCTTGAGGGCGTCACTTCCATCCAGCCACAACTGGCGTGCGTCGGGCTCAGGCCCATCCCCGTCGATGGCCTGCCGATCATTGGCGAGTTGCCGAGTGCCAACGGTGTGTATGTCTGCGTGATGCATCCAGGCGTGACACTTGCGGCCATCGTGGGGCAGTTGGTCAGTGAAGAGATCATGGAGAGCATAACGTCCCCTGCCCTGGCGCCTTGCCGACCCGAGCGCTTTTTCAATCCTGAAAAGAGTTAGACGATTGCGGGCGCTCACGCATTCGATTGATTCCTGTCTCCAGCCGCTGAAACCATCCAACTTAAAAATGCGCGCAATCGCGTGCTGAACGTCTCGCACTCGGCGCTTGGGTTGCGTGCTTCAAACAGGAAATAGGCAATGTGTACGCGCATCGAGGGGTAATGCTCTACGAATAGCGCGACGTATTCTTCCAGCGTATGCGGCCACATCCGTGCTTCTTTCGGGCGCAGGGTATGGGTGGCGCGGATCAAGGCCCGCGAAGCTTCCCGCTGCAAGCGATGGCGTATGTGTTCAGTGCTGGCCTGTTCGATGCGCACCAGGTAGCCGGTGAGCGCCTGCTCGAAATCACCATTGACCGCCAAGGCGATAGCCCGGGACGGGCGAAACGCTTCGAAGTGCTGTGACAGGTCTTCGCCCCAGACACAACGGCAATGATGTTTGAGCCAGAAGCCCCAACTGTTTCGGTTTTCATGTGCCAAGACTTGAGCACGATGACCGATGTCGAAATCGATCTTGGTGACTTGCCGATGCCGTTGCTCCAAGGCGATTCGAGCCGCCTCCAATTGCTCAAGCACGGGCGCATCCGGTGGTTCGATCAGTATCAGCGTGAGATCCAAGTCGCAAATCCCGACCTCGGCCTGGCCCCGTGCGACGCTGCCATACAGGTAAATCCCGTGCAGCCCCAACGCGGGCTGGGACAGGGTGGCGCAGATATCCACCAGCACGGGCTTGAATTCGGGTTGTATAGGCGCATCGGCGACGGTGAGGATAAAGCCGTCGGCATCGATACCCGCAGGTTGTTGGGTGCTCATGGCCGATGCACCTTGATCACCAGCCCTTCTTCTTCACTCGGCACGCAGAAGCGGCGAGTGAGCAGGTCGAACTCGGCGTCGGTCGCGGCAAAGTCATGCTCACCCCGGACGTTACGCTCATTCAGGCGGGCGCGGCAGCAGTGGTCTTCGCTGAGCACAATGGCCGCGTGCTCGGCAGCCAGGGTTTTGGCGAGCGTGGACTTGCCGGAGGCGATCTTGCCGCACAACAGATGCAGGGTTGGCATAAAACGATTCCTTGTTGGGGCCAAGCAGGATGAGTCATGGAGCTGGCGTCGTAAACACATCCAGGTACATCTGCCAGGAAACATCTCCACCTCTCAATGAACTTTCTGACAAATGACAGGCTCCTTTCCTATGCGAAGTCAGCGCGCCCTGAGTCCAGGGTGCAGAACGATAAGGAGCCGCCACCGACATGACTACCCTACCCACCTACCCCGTCGTCAGACCTGGCCCGCTGCATGGGACCTTACTGGCCGGCACCGTGCCGTTGTTTCTCGGCGCCTTGCTCAGTGATATCGCCTACGGCCAGAGTTACCAGATCCAATGGGCCAACTTCGCCTCCTGGCTGATCGCCGGGGCGCTGGTGTTCTGTGGTTTTGCCCTGTTGTTTGCGCTGGTCAACCTGGTGCGTGCCGAACACAAGGGCGGGCGCCCCGTGGCGTATTTCCTGCTGTTGCTGGCTACTTGGGTACTCGGGCTGATCAATGCCTTCCAACACGCCAAGGACGCGTACGCCATGATGCCCACCGGCCTGGTGCTGTCGGCGATTGTCACCGCCCTGGCGATCATCGCCACCTGGATCGGCTTGACCAACCTGCGCTCAGGAGCTGCCCGATGAAACCACTCAACACATTGACCGTGCTCAGTGCTGCCCTGTTGCTGAGTGCCTGTGGCGGCGAAGGTGACAAGACCCAAGCCCGCGGCCCCGATCCCAAGCTGCCCGAACAACAAAGCAGCCTGCTGCCGAGCATGAAGATCGCCGAGCCCACGCCTTGGGGCGAACAAAAGCCCAAGGTGCCCGAAGGCTACAGCGTGACCGCCATCGCCACCGACCTGGCAATCCCCCGCCAAACTCTGGTGTTGCCCAACGGCGACATCCTCGTAGCCGAAGGCCGTGGCGGCAGTGCGGCCAAGCTCAAGCCCAAGGACGTGATTGCCAGCGTGATCAAGGCGCAGGGCAACACCAAGGTCAAAGGCGGCAACCGCATTACCCTGCTGCGCGATGCCGACGGCGACGGCACCTATGAACTCAAGACTGTGTTCGCCGACAACCTCAACGCCCCCTATGGCCTGGCATACGCCGACGGCAAACTCTATGTGGCCAACCAGGACGCGCTGGTGCGTTTCGATTACGCCGACGGCCAGACCAAGGCCAGTGCGCCACCGGTCAAAGTCACCGACCTGCCGGCGCAGATCAATCACCACTGGACCAAGTCCTTGGCGGTCAGTGATGACGGGCGCCAGCTGTATGTGGGCATCGGCTCCAACAGCAACATCACCGAACGCGGCATGGAAGTGGAGATTGACCGCGCCATGGTCTGGCAGATCGACGCGGCCACTGGCGCGCACAAACCCTACGCTACCGGGCTACGCAACCCCACGGCACTGACCATCCAACCGGGCTCCGGGCAACTGTGGACGGTGGTCAACGAACGCGATGAACTCGGCCCCGACCTGGTGCCGGACTACCTGACGTCAGTGCGCGAAGGTGCCTTCTACGGTTGGCCCTACAGCTACTGGGGCCAGAACGTCGACCCACGCGCACAACCGCAGAACCCAGCCAAAGTAGCCTCGGCGATCAAGCCCGATTACAGCCTGGGTTCCCATGTGGCCGCGCTGGGGGTGGACTTTTCCATCCCGGCCATGGGTGAAAAATTCGCCGAGGGTGTGTTCGTCGGCGAGCACGGCAGTTGGAACCGCGACGCGCCGGTGGGCTACAAGGTGATCTTTGTGCCGTTCAGCAATGGCAAGCCGGCGGGCGAGCCCATCGACTTCGCCACCGGCTTTCGTGGTGACGACGGCAAGACCCGTGGGCGCCCGGTGGGCGTGACGGTGGACCCCAAAGGTGCGTTGATCATTGCCGACGACCTGGCCAATACCCTTTGGCGCGTCACCCGTAATAAATAACCGGGTGTGACAGGGGCGGCGACGCCCCTGTCAGTCGTCCTTGTGCAATTGCGCTTCAAGCCAGGCCAGCAACGCAGCCACCTCCTCCCGACTGCTTGCCCCATGCTGCCTGTACACCGAAATAGCCTCCGGCAGAAACACGCTTTCAGCACAGGGGCGCACCAGTGCCCCACTGTCAATCAGCCTGCTGGCGGTGCGACGCCAGCCCATCGCAACACCGTGCCCTTCCACCGCCGCCTGCAACATCAGCGGGTAGCTGTCAAAGGTGGCACTGCGCGCATCTTTGGCCAACACCCGCCCGAACACCTGCAGCCACTCATCCCACTCCATCAAGTGCGGAGGCTCAGAGCTATGGTGCAAAAAGGTGCAAGGCTGTAACTCACCGAGCGGTAACGGCTGCTGCGGGCACAGATAGGCGGGACTGCACACCGGAAACACTTCATCAGAAGCGGTAAACATCAGCGTATGGGCACCACTGGCGCGCCGGGTACTTTGCAGGGCGACATCGAAGTGGCCCTCGAATTGCGTGATGGGCCGCGTACAGGTCACCACCTGGATCTCGACCTGCGGGTATTGCTGGTGGAAGGTCGACAGGCGCGGCATCAACCAATAAAACGCCTCGCACAACTGGCACAACAGCACCACCCGATTGCGTTGCGGCGCCGTGCGCAGCTGAGTCGCGCCATCACTGATGCTTTGCAACGCGGCACTGACCACCCGCCCCAATTCACGCCCCTCTTGCGTCAGGAACACCGCACGGTTGCGCCGACTAAAGAGTTTCACCCCCAGGTTATCTTCCAGCCCGCGAATCTGCCGGCTGACAGCCGCCTGGGTGATGTGCAGCTCATCGGCCGCCTTGGAAAAACTTTCCAGGCGCGCAGCGGCTTCAAACGGCAACAGGCTGGCGAGGGGCGGTAAGGTTTTGCCAAGTAGATTCATAATCTGAGGTAATGCATCAAGGGCCGAGAACTCGTTTGTAGCACAGCCGTGCGGCTGGGCACCATGGATCCATTACTTCATGGATCAGCCTGATGAGCACTTCCCAAGCTTCAGTCTTTACCGGCGTGATATGCGCGGTGGTCGCCACCCTTGGCTGGGCACTGAACTTCATTGCGCCCTACGTCACCGGGGCCTACAGCCTCTACGATCTGATGGCTGTGCGCTTTCTGATAGCCGGCGGGCTGGGCATCGTCTGGATGATTGTGTGTCGAGCGCAACTGCGGATGCTCAGCCATGGCCAGTGCCTGCTCGCGGCACTGCTGGGCGCACTGGGTTGCCTGGGCTACGGCGTTTGCATTGCAGGCGGCGTGATCGTCGGTGGCCCGGTGCTGACGCCAGCGTTTGTCGGGATGGTCCCGGTGCTGCTGGCGCTGATAGGCAACGCCAGCGATAAAACCCTGCAGTGGCGTCAACTGGTTATGCCGTTGCTCAGTCTCTCGGTGGGGCTGTTACTGGTCAATATCAGCAGTCTGCACCAGCCCTCTTCGGGCAGCGGCTCCTGGTTGGCCGGTCTGTTTTTTTCTTTGGGCGCCGTCGCCTTATGGATGGCGTTCAGCGTGCTCAACCAACAGCAACTGGCGCACCTGCCGGCCAAGGTGACAGGTGTGTGGACCGCCCTGATGCTAGTGGGGGCCGGTGCCGCTGCGCTGATCATCCTCCCGTGGCTATACGTGTTGGGCGTGTTGCGGTTGCCCACCCTTGGCGCTGGCTGGAGCCAGGCATGGCCGCTGTATGCCTGGAGCCTGGTGATCGCCATGATGTCCACCGTCGTCGGCGCCTGGGCCTGGAACGCCGCGACGCGGCGCCTGCCCATGGTATTGAGCGGCCAGTTGATTGCCCTCGAATCACTCTTCGCCAGCCTGCTGGGCCTGTGGTTTCACCAGCGCTGGCCAACGCCCATGGAAACAGCGGGCCTGGCCGCGGTATTGATCGGCGTAGTAATGACAGTTCGTATCATCCTGGCGGACGTAAAGACCGTCACAACCCACGATGCTTTAGGAGAGATTCAATCATGACCCACGCAAGTGATGCCTTGGCACTGCGCGAAACTTTCGACTTTCACGGGCAGTCGGTGCGCTGGGGCCAACTCGGCACTCAGGGCCCGGCCTTGGTGATGGTGCATGGCACGCCTTTCTCTGCTCATGTGTGGCGACGCATCGCGCCATTGTTCGCCCAGCACTGTCGAGTGTTCTATTACGACCTGCTCGGCTACGGCCAGTCGCAAAAGGCGCCGGGGCAGGACATCTCCCTCGGCGTGCAAAACACCTTGCTGGCCGCACTGCTTGAACATTGGGGCCTGGAACGTCCTCATCTACTCGCCCATGATTTCGGCGGTGCCACGGCACTGCGCGCGCATCTGCTGGATGGCTGCAACTACGCCAGCCTCACCCTGATCGATCCCGTTGCCCTGGCGCCCTGGGGTTCGCCGCTGATTCAGCATGTGCGTCAACATGAACGGGCCTTCAGCGATGCGCCGGCATACATCCATCAAGCGATCGTGCGTGCCTATCTTCAGGGCGCCGCTTTCAAGTCGCTGCCTGCCGAGGTATTGCAAGCTTATGTCACGCCATGGACAGGCGAGATTGGCCAGGCCGCCTTTTACCGACAGATCGTGCAAATGGATCAGCGTTATACCGATGCGATAGAAGATCAACTCGCCAGCGTCCGCTGCCCGGTGCTGCTGCTGTGGGGTGAAGAAGACCGGTGGATCCCGCTGGCGCAAGGCGATGCACTCGCTGGCAGATTGGCCGGGGCACGCTACCTGCGTATCCCCCATGCCGGGCATCTGGTGCAAGAAGATGCACCAGAAGCCATCGTTGCCGCGCTGATGGCGTTTCTACGGTTGCCTGAAGCGGCCCCTAAAGATCAGTAATTTCCTTGTGACGGGGCACCAATGCCTTCATCACGCTCCAGGCCACCAGGTAAGCCAGGGCGCAGATGGCAAACATGATCATGTAGCCGGTGTGGATGTCGTTGACAGACTTGTAGTAGTCGAACACCCAACCGCCGATCTTGGTCATGACCACACCGCCCAGGCCCCCGGCCATGCCACCAATGCCGACCACCGAGGCCACGGTTTTCTGCGGGAACATATCGGACACGGTGGTGAAGATATTGCACGACCACGCCTGGTGCGCCGAGGCCCCCACGCCAATCAGCAACACCGGTACCCAGAAGCTCAGGTAACCCAGAGGCTGTGCCAGCAACACCACCAGCGGGAACAGCGCAATCACCAGCATGGCTTTCATACGCCCGTCATAAGGTGCATCGCCGCGCGCCATGAAGTAGCTCGGGAACCAGCCGCCACCGATGCTGCCGACCATGGTCATGCTGTACAGCACCGCCAGCGGCATGACGATATCGGCGCCTTTCATGCCGTATTGCGCCGACAGATAGGTGGGCAGCCAGAACAGGAAAAACCACCACACACCGTCAGTCATGAACTTGCCAAAGGCGAACGCCCACGTCTGGCGGTAAGTCAGCAGTTTGAACCAGGAGACTTTCTTTGCGTTGGCGCCCGTAGGCTCAGGAGTGAAAGGCTGTACGGTCTGATCGCTGCGGATGTAGGCCAGTTCTTCAGCGGACAGTCGTTTTTGCTGTTCCGGTTTTTCGTACACGGCGGCCCAGACTGCCACCCACACAAACCCCAACATGCCAATGACCATAAACGCCGCTTCCCAACCCCACCAGCCTGCGATCAACGGCACGCAGATCGGCGCCAGGATCGCGCCGACGTTGGCACCGGAGTTGAAGATGCCGGTAGCCAGTGAGCGTTCTTTCTTGGGAAAATATTCAGCGGTGGCCTTGATCGCGATAGGGAAATTACCCGCTTCGCCGATCGCCAACACGGCACGCGACAGCATGAACCCGGCAATCGACACCGGAATCACCACCAGGCCGACAGCGCTGCTGACCGCCGCAATGCCCTCGCCCATCGGCACCGAAAACGCATGCATGATCGCCCCAGTGGACCAGATGCCGATCGCCACCACATACGCGGCCTTGGTGCCGATCTTGTCGACAAACCGCCCGGCAAACAGCATGGAAATCGCGTAGACGAACTGGAACACCGCGGCGATGTTGGCGTAATCGGTGTTGCTCCAGCCAAATTGTGTCGAGAGTTGCGGCGCCAAAAGGCTCAGCACCTGACGGTCGAGGTAGTTGACCGTGGTCGCGAAAAACAGCATCGCGCAGATCGTCCAGCGATAGCTGCCGACCGCCTGGCCGACACGATAGGCACTGATGGGCTCGTTCAGATTCATGGCATCACTTTTTTATTTTTGTTAGGTAGGACACATGTAACGTCATATGTCGTCGTACAACTGTGACTTTTATATCGGGACGCCTGCGCAGTGTCAATCGGAACAAGCGCCGTTTATCGAGCAATTACGTACGTATGAAAAATATCAGGCGCCAGCGGTTGTAGGATGACAAACCCGCAACACCAGGCTGGGTGCCTGGCCAGGTACGTCGTCCAGCAGGCCGAAGGGCTGCATGCCAATCTTCTCCAGTACGCGGATCGACGCGGCATGATCGGGTCGTACCAGACCGAAAACCTCGGGCAAACCCAAGGTTACAAAAGCCAGCTCCAACGCGTCACGGCCCACCTCGGTGGCGTAGCCCTGCCCCCAGGCTTCGACGGCAAAGCGATAACCGAGGTTGATGCGTCGATGTGTCAAATAGTTAAGCGGTGCAATGCCGCCAAACCCGATGATGTGTTCGGGCGCTTCTTTACGGGCAATCGCCCACCAGCCGTAGCCGTGAGTGGCCCATTGCTCCATCCAGTGAGCCAACAAGCGTTGGGCCGTCGCAAGATCGGGCATGGGCCCGTCCGGGTTGAACAGATTGGTCTGCGGATCACCGAAGATCGCAAACAACCGCTGGACATCTGCCAGTCGTGGTTGGCGGTAGATGAGGCGTGAATGGCGGTTTGGCATACAAATGACGTCTCTATTTGCGGCATGAGGCTGCGAGCGGAGTTTAGCCAATATCGCTATCGTCGCCGCAGTCAGTTAAGCGAATGAAATGCTTAAAGCAGCGACGACCCAATGTGGGAGAGGGCCTGCCCCCGATGGCGGTGAGTCAGTTAATAAATAAGCGTCTGGCAGCACTGCTATCGGGGGCAAGCCCCCTCCCACATTTAAATTTGGTTGAGGCGTCGATTTGCACGTCGCCGCGAGGGCACTCACACGATATTTTCGCTAATGCGAGAAAAAACACCCGATGCGGTGAATTTTTTCGTGTCCACTTGTATCTGAACTGACAGAGCGGTGCCATCGTAGCGATGGCACCTCCCCGTTCAGCTTTAGAGTGGCCCGCATGAAACTACGGAAAAAACGCGTCAAACCCATCGGCTTGAAAGACATCACCATTGTCGACGACAACAAGATGCGCAAGGCGATCACCGCCGCCGCCCTTGGCAATGCCATGGAATGGTTCGACTTCGGCGTGTATGGCTTTGTCGCCTATGTGCTGGGCAAGGTGTTCTTCCCCGATGCGTCCCCCAGCGTACAAATGATCGCCGCATTGGGTACCTTCTCGGTGCCCTTCCTGATTCGCCCACTGGGCGGTCTGTTCTTCGGTGCCTTGGGAGATAAGTACGGGCGGCAAAAAGTCCTCGCTGCCACCATCGTGATCATGTCCCTGAGCACCTTCGCCATCGGCTTGATCCCCGGCTATGCCTCCATTGGCATCTGGGCGCCAATCCTGCTGCTGCTGTGCAAAATGGCCCAGGGCTTCTCGGTAGGCGGCGAATACACCGGTGCGTCAATCTTCGTGGCCGAATACGCCCCGGACCGCAAGCGCGGCTTCCTCGGCAGTTGGCTGGACTTTGGCTCCATTGCCGGTTTCGTCCTCGGCGCGGGTGTGGTGGTACTGATCTCCACCGTGCTCGGCGAAGCGGAATTCGAATCCTGGGGCTGGCGCCTGCCGTTCTTCCTTGCCCTGCCCCTGGGCATCATCGGCCTGTACCTGCGCCACGCACTGGAAGAGACTCCAGCGTTCCAGCAGCATGTCGACAAGCTTGAACAGGGCGACCGCGAAGGCCTGAGCCACGGCCCTAAAGTCTCGTTCAAGGAAATCGCCACCAAACACTGGCGCAGCCTGTTGACCTGCATCGGGATCGTCGCGGCGACCAACGTGACGTACTACATGCTGCTCACCTATATGCCCAGCTACCTGTCGCATAACCTGCACTACGCCGAAAACAGCGGCGTGTTGATCATCATCGCGATCATGGTCGGCATGTTGTTCGTGCAGCCATTCATTGGCTTTGTCAGCGACAAGATCGGCCGCAAGCCGTTCATCATCGCCGGCAGCATCGGCCTGCTGTTTCTGTCGATCCCGGCGTTCATGCTGATCACCAGCGGCAAGACCGGCTTGATCTTCAGCGGCCTGCTGATCCTGGCGATCGTGCTGAACTTCTTTATCGGCGTGATGGCCTCGACCTTGCCAGCAATGTTTCCAACGCACTTGCGCTACAGCGCCCTGGCCAGTGCGTTCAACGTCTCGGTGCTGATCGCCGGCGTCACGCCAACCGTCGTCGCCTGGCTGGTGGAGAGCACCAACGACCTGTACATGCCCGCCTACTACCTGATGGTGTTTGCCGTGGTTGGCCTGGTCACCGGCCTGACCATGAAAGAAACCGCCAACAAGCCACTGCGCGGCGCGGCCCCGGCGGCTTCCGACATGGAAGAAGCCAAAGAACTGCTGCAGGAGCATCACGACAACATCGAGCAGAAGATCGAAGACATCGACGCCGAGATTGCCGCGCTGCAAGCCAAGCGTGAAAACCTGGTGCAGCAGCATCCACGGATTAACTAAGACCTGACTGTGCGTGGTCGCGCCAAGCGACCACGCCACTGGAGTGCCCAGCATGGTTTCAAGCGTCACCGCACAATCGTTACTCAGCGCAGACGAACGCGCCGCTATCGCAGAAATCGAAGCGACTACCAATATCCTCAAGCTGGTCACGCGCCTGACCGGGATGAGATTTGCCGGCATTGCCAAATTCACCGACCTGGAATGGGTGGTGTGTTCGGCCTACGACCCTCTGCAAATGGGCATCAATGTCGACGACGTACTCGACCTGGAAACCACCCTGTGCAGTGAGTTCTGCATCGACCCTCAAGCCCTGTTCATCCCGCAGATCAGCCATAACGGCCGCTTTGCCTCGCGCCCGGTGGTCAAGCAATACGCCATCGAAAGCTATGCCGGTGCACCGATCTTTCTGCCCGATGGGCGCCTGTTCGGCGCGCTGTGTGCGCTGGACTCACGGGCAATGCTGTTCGATGACCCCAACCTGCCTGAAACCCTGAGCCTGTTTGCGCGGCTGATCGGCTGCATTTTCTACGCTAACCTGGCCCCGGATCAGTAACCCCCGCCCTGCCCCGCAGGGCGACCATGTCGCGCTTGGGTGGCACGCCAAACAAGCGACTGTACTCACGACTGAACTGCGACGGGCTCTCATAGCCCACTTTGAACGCTGCGCTGGACACGTCCTGGTGCTCGTTCAACATCAAGCGCCGCGCCTCATTCAAGCGCAGCCATTTCTGGTACTGCAGCGGGCTCATCGCCGTCAGTTGCCGGAAGTGATGGTGGAAGGTCGCCGCGCTCATTTGCACCCGCGCTGCCAATTCTTCCACGCGTAGCGCCGCATCGAAATTCAATTTCAACCAATCGATAGCCTTGGCAATCCGATAACCCTGCCCGTCCACCGAACAGATCTGGCGCAGGCGGCCAGCCTGGTCGCTTTTCAATAGGCGGTAATGAATCTCACGCTGGATCAACGGGGCGAGCACCGGAATGGCTTCAGGCTCCTCAAGCAACGCGACCAGACGAGCGAATGCGCTGAGCATACCGTCGGTGACCGTACCGATACCCACGCCTTTCAGCACCGCACGCTCTCGGGTTGGCGGCAGATCACCTTGGGCAATCAACTCGGCCAACATGCGCAAGTCCAGTTTGAACGTCAGCCCCAGGCAGGGTTGCTCGGGGCTGGCGACCAGCACCTCCGAGTTGGCCGGAATGTCCAGCGACGTCACCAGAAAGCGCGAGCTGTCGTAGGGGTAACCCTCACCACCGGCCCACAATTGCTTCTGGCCCTGCACCACCAGCACGATGCACGGTTCGACCATGCACACCACAGGCGCGGCCGGTTGTTCACGCCGATAGAACCCCAGCCCGGGAATCGGCATGGGGTAATCGCCGGGCGACGGGGTGCGCGACTCGATGGAGTGCGCGAGGGTTTGCAGGGACGCAGGGTGGATGCTCATAACGGACTCTTTTGCCTCTTTGCGCAACTTTACTCCCGCACGCCTCGCGAGTCCCAGGTATACCGCGAGACTCAGAGGATCAGGCAAGTAATCTGGCGAATCGAACTATGGAGCATGGGGTTTGATCCGGAAAATGCGCAGGCCATTACGCATTAACGGGTTTACGCCATGTCTGATACACCTACCAAAAGCAGTTGGGGCGCGGTGCTGGCGATGTCGCTCGCCGCGTTCGCCCTGGTCGCCTCCGAATTCATGCCCGTCAGCCTGCTGACACCGTTGGCCGCCGACCTGCACATCACCGAAGGCCAGGCTGGCCAGGGCATTTCCGTATCCGGGGTGTTTGCCCTGCTCACCAGCCTGGTGATCGCCTCGATCGCTACGCGGGTGGACCGCAAGCGCCTGTTGATGGCGTTGACGCTGCTGATGATTATCTCCGGCACCGTGGTAGCGTTCGCGCCCAATTACCTGGTGTTCATGCTCGGCCGAGCCTTGATTGGCGTGGCGATTGGTGGCTTCTGGTCATTGTCGGCGGCCACGGCGATGCGCCTGGTGCCGCAAGCGCAGATACCGCGGGCCCTTGCCATCGTCAACGGCGGCAACGCGCTGGCAACGGTGATCGCCGCGCCGCTGGGCAGCTTTCTCGGCGGGATCATCGGCTGGCGCGGTGCGTTCTTCTGCGTGGTGCCGGTCGCGGTGGTTGCACTGGTATGGCTGCTCGCCAGCCTGCCCGCGCTGAAAAACCAGGGTGAGGCGAAAACCGCCAATGCCTTGCGCCTGATGAAAAACCCCAAGGTGGCCTTGGGCATGTTCGCCGTCAGCGTGTTCTTCATGGGCCAGTTCATGTTGTTCACCTACCTGCGCCCGTTTCTGGAAAGCGTCACGCGGGTTGAGGTTTCTACGCTGTCGTTGATGCTGTTGGTGCTTGGCCTGGCAGGCCTGGCCGGTACGTTTTTGATTGAACGTTTCCTCAAGCACAACCTGTACCCGACACTGATTGCCATCCCGCTGATCATGGCAGGCCTCGCACTTGCGCTGGTGGAATGGGGCCATTCAACGATCATAACCACGCTATTGCTCGGCAGTTGGGGCCTGGTGGCAACCGCCGCACCTGTAGGCTGGTGGACGTGGCTGGCGCAAACCCTGCCCGATGACGCCGAAGCCGGCGGCGGATTGATGGTGGCTATCATCCAATTGGCGATTGCTGCCGGCGCCACCGTCGGCGGCGTGGCGTTCGACCTGAGCGGCTACCAGGCCACCTTTGAACTCAGTGCCGGCTTGCTGGTAGTCGCCACCCTGCTCGCCTGCCTGACGTCACGCCGTGCTGTGCAAGCTCGTGTTATCAGCGGTGCTACCTGAAAAAATGACTCGGCGTCTTGCCAAACTGTTTCTTGAACATGCTGGTAAAGGCGCTGGGGCTTTCGTAACCCAGTTCAAATGCCACGTCGATAATCTTCTGCCCTACCGCTATGCGCTCCAGCGCCAGCAGCAGCCGCGCCTGCTGGCGCCATTGGCCGAAGGTCATGCCGGTTTCCTTGCGAAACAGGCGCTGAATGGTGGTTTGATCCAGCCCAAGGCGCGCGCTCCAATCGGCGACGGTGGAGGCATCCCCCGGTTCGTCCTGCAACGCCAGGCAAATCTGGCTGAGGCGCGGGTCGGCAGGCTGCGGCAGGGACAACGGCAAGTCCGGTAGGATCGCCAGTTCGTCGAGGATCAGGTGCATGATCCTGGTATCGCGTGAGTCCTCGGCATACGGCGGCTTCAGGCTCACCGAGGCCTTGATCAGTTCACTCAACAGCGGCGAAACCGTCACCGTCTTCGGCTCGGCTGGCAAGTTCGGGAAGCTGTCCGGGCGCACGAACACGCTGCGCATCTTCAACGTGCCCACGCATCGCAGCGAATGGACTTGCCCGCACGGCATCCAGAAGCCACGGTTGGGTGGCACCGTCCATTGATTCAGCGCCGAATACACCACCATCACCCCGCCAATGGCATAGAGCAGTTGATGCTTGTTGTGACTGTGTTCCGGGATCACCCAGTTTTCCGGATAATCGGTGGCCGAACTGATGACGGCCCAATCACCTTCATCGATCTCTTGGAGAAATTTGTCTAGGGATTTGATTGTTTCGCCCTTTTTGCGATGGTTTATGCCCGAATTTCGCGAGACAGGCATTTTCTTCGAATTTAGCATAGCTTTCGAAACAATTAGAAATGGCTGCCAGCTAAAGTACTGTCTGCCCCTGTTCGCTGCCTTGTATGGAATGCCCGCATGTCGAGCCTCACCGCGACACCCGCCGCTGCCACCACGACACCCCAGGTAAGCCCTCTGGTCATGCGCGTCCTCGGCGCCTGCGCCCTGGCGCATATGATCAATGACCTGATCCAGGCCGTACTGCCGTCGATCTACCCGATGCTCAAGGCCAACTACGGCCTGAGCTTCACCCAGGTCGGCCTGATCACCCTGACCTTCCAGTTGACCGCCTCCCTGCTGCAACCGTGGATCGGCTATCACACCGACCGCCACCCCAAGCCCTGGCTGCTGCCGGCGGGCATGGTGTGCACCTTGATCGGTATTTTGATGCTGGCGTTTGTCGGCAACTTCCCGGCAATTCTGCTCGCGGCGGGGCTGGTGGGTGTCGGCTCGTCGACCTTCCACCCGGAAACCTCGCGGGTCGCACGCCTGGCGTCCGGTGGGCGCTATGGCCTGGCGCAGTCGACCTTCCAGGTCGGCGGCAACACCGGCAGCGCGTTCGGCCCTTTGCTGGCGGCAGCGATCATCATTCCCTACGGCCAGACCCATATCGCCTGGTTCGGCCTGTTTGCGGTGTTCGCGATCCTGGTGCTGTATGGCTTGAGCCGCTGGTACCGTCACCATCTCAATCTGTTCAAGCTCAAGCAGGGCAGCCAGGCGACCCATGGCTTGTCCAAAGGCCGCGTGACTTTCGCCCTGGTGGTTCTGGCCGTGCTGGTGTTCTCCAAGTATTGGTACATGACCAGCCTGACCAGCTACTTCACCTTCTACCTGATTGAAAAATTCCAGCTGTCGGTGGCCAGCTCCCAGATGTACCTGTTCCTGTTCCTTGGCGCGGTGGCGGTCGGCACCTTCGCCGGGGGCCCGATCGGCGACAAGATCGGCCGCAAGAAAGTCATCTGGTTCTCGATCCTCGGCGCCGCGCCGTTCACCCTCGCCCTGCCCTACGTCGACCTGTTCTGGACCGCCGTACTCAGCGTGGTCATCGGTTTCATCATCGCCTCGGCGTTCTCGGCCATTGTGGTGTTTGCCCAGGAACTGGTGCCGGGCAACGTGGGCATGATCGCTGGGATATTCTTCGGCCTGATGTTCGGTTTCAGCGGAATTGGCGCAGCGTTGCTGGGGTTGCTTGCCGATAACCACGGGATCGAATACGTCTACAAACTGTGCTCGTTCCTGCCGTTGGTGGGCATCTTGACGGTACTGCTGCCGTCGACCAAAGGCGTTTGAACGAAGGCAGGTGAGTATTTACCTGATCAAACTGTGGGAGGGACTTGCGCCCGGTAAGCATAGGTATCTTCACAACTTTGGTGCGACGCCGAAACTGTGGGAGGGGGCTTGCTCCCGATGGCGGCCTCAGGGCCGATCAGGATGCTGGGTCAGACCGAGTACATATCCGTTATTTGGGTAACGGCCACTATTGGTCCCGCTCTTACAGCGGCTCACTTTTGAAAAGCGCAAAATTAAGCAAAACGCTCTTGCCCCACCACTCGGCACCTCGCTTAGGCTCGGTGTGCCCG
>NZ_SPKN01000007.1:0-70795 GCF_023127765.1 Pseudomonas sp. W15Feb34 | reverse complement strand
AAAACGTTACGCAATGAGTTTGCAAGGTGTCTAAAGAATCCGGGGCGATTCAGTACAATTTGACGATTGTGATCTATCGCACTTTTGAAAGATGACATTCTGGACTCCCGTCTGATGAAGAGAGATTGAATGCCAAGAGTCTTCATGTCAATGAACTGTCAACAGAGTAAGTTACGTGGTGCTGTCAATTTCTCATTGTTACATGGTGAGCAGGCGCCATAAGGGTGCAGGTCGGGTTCGACGCCCTTCCAGATGAAGTAGTCATAGTCATAAGGCGCTGGCAGTTCGTCGAGCAACGTGAAGCCTTCGGTACCCGGCACGCAGTGGCTGACCCAGGTGACATCGGCGTGGGCAAGGCCAGTGGGCTGCAACATCTGGCTGTGCTGCGCGACCACCCAAGGGGCGTGCGGGGTGTGGGCGTCCTTGCTGCCGATGCGATGACCGGCGAGACTGGCCATGTAGTTGAGTTCGGCGCCAATGCGGTCGCCACCGACCACCGGCAATTCGTTGGGGCACAAAGGCGTGAAGCTTTTCTGCGCGTCGACGTCGAATGAAGCGATGGCGGTTTTCGCAAGGGTCATGGTGATTCTCCGGTGGCAGGCCCCAGGTGACGGAGTGTCAGTCACTTTATAGATGGCTGGCAACACCGCCATGGGTACAAGTCGAATCGTCGCACCGCCCCTCCCATGTTTTTAACGGTGCATGGCTTCAGTTCATCCAGTTGCCGCCATCCACGTTGTAGGTCTGGGCCACCACATAGTCGGCTTCCTTCGACGCAAGGAAGATCGCCATTCCAGTCAGATCTTGCGCCGTGCCCATGCGCCCGAACGGTACCTCATCCCCTACCCGCTTTTTCTTCTCGCCAGGTGCCAGCCCCTCATGCCTGGCAAACAGTGCATCAACTGCGTCCCAGTGCTCGCCGTCCACTACGCCCGGAGCGATGGCATTGACGTTGATGCCCTGCTTGATCAGGTTCAACCCCGCCGATTGCGTCAGGCTGATCACCGCCGCCTTGGTCGCACAATAGACGGCTACCAACGGCTCACCCCGCCGTCCGGCCTGGCTGGCCATGTTGATGATCTTGCCGCCATGGCCCTGGCTGATCATCTGCCGGGCCGCGGCTTGTAGCGTGAACAGGGTGCCGGCGACGTTGATCGAGAACAGCCGCTCAAAGCTGTCGCGGGTAATGTCGATAATAGGTGCCAGGTCGAACAGCGCAGCATTGTTGATCAGGATATCCAGCTTGCCGGCATGGGCCACGACCGCGGCGATGGCGGCGTCGATGCAAGCTTGATCGGTGACGTCCATCGCCACGGCGTAAGCCTGGGGGCCCAATTCGGCGGCGGTGGCCTGGGCGCGTTGCAGGTTGATGTCGGCAATGGCAACGGTAGCGCCTTCAGCAATATAGGCCTGGGCAAATGCTCGGCCGATACCCCGCGCCGATCCGGTGATCAACGCGCTTTTACCTTCGAGTCGTTTCATCGCGGTGTCCTGTAAAAATGAGTTCGGGTCGCCGGCACATTGCACCTGTTGTATTTGTGGGCGTGCCTCGATTACAGCAGCTCGGCCTGGCCCTCACAAACGACTGGCGACTGCGCGGCTGATACTTTTTTAACCTCAAGCCCAGGATCAAAAAAGTACCAGTGCAAGGCAAAACCGGGGTAGCACACTGATTGCCGGTGCGCGTATTTTGAGTCCATTGCACAACGACAAGAGGCAGCACCATGCCCATCAGCCGCGCCAGCCCGTTCGAGCACCGCCCTGCGGAGCTTGAAGTGATCCTGCCCGAACCGGAGCATGGTTTTCGCTGGTTCGAACATGACTATCCCTATGAGCTGGCGCGCTGGAACCACCACCCCGAGTTCGAGATTCACCTGATCCGCCAGGGCAGCGGCAAGCTGGTGGCGGGCGACTATATTGGTGCGTTCAGCGCCGGTCATGTCGCGTTGATCGGTCCTGACCTGCCCCACGACTGGATCGGCGACCTGGCGCCGGGCGAATACCTGAGCGGCCGCGACGTGGTGCTGCAGTTCGACGGCGCCGCCCTCCTCGCCCTGCGCACCACCCTGCCTGAGCTCGGCGATCTACAACCGTTGTTTGAACGGGCGCGATGCGGTCTTGAATTCAGCGGCGAAGCAGCAACAAGTGCGGCACGGCTGATGGAGGCCATCGGCAGCGCCCATGGCCTGCAACGCCTGACCCTGTTCCTGCAGCTGCTCGACACCCTGAAGAACGCCTCGCCCACACAGGCCAAGACCCTGGCCAGCCCGTACTACGCACCCACCCTGGATGCGCGCAGTGCCGATCGCATCAACAAAGCCTTCGATTACCTGATGCGCGAACTGACCGGCGACGTGCGCCTATCGGACATTGCGCGGCAATTGGAGATGAGCGAGCCGGGCTTCTCGCGTTTTTTCAAGCGCAACACCGGCCACGGTTTTATCGACCTGATGCGCAAGTTCCGCGTGCAACGTGCCTGCCGGTTGTTGTTGCAAAGCCAGATGTCGGTGGCGGATATCTGTTTTGAAGTGGGCTACGCCAACCTGTCCAATTTCAACCGCCACTTTCGCATCGAAATGCACCAGACGCCGAGCGAATACCGGCGGCAGACTGCACTGCATTTATTCAACCCCATCGCCAATCAACCACCACGCGCCAAGCTCACCTATTGACCCAGTGCCTGTTGCGCCAGGCAAGCCACCCGCAACTCAGCCTCGGCGCGCTCGCGTTCCTGATCTTCCAGAAACCAGGCGGCGGACAGCCCAGCGTGAGCCACCACCCATTGCAGCAGACGCGTGCGCGACAGCCCCGCCGCCTGCGTAATCACCTCGACCTGGCGGCTGAAACGCTGCGGGTCGCTAGCAGTAGGCAAATCCGGATTGCAGATCAGGTTGACGTAATCGTAGCCGCGCTCACCCACCACCCGTTTTGGATCAATCGCCAGCCAACCCCGAGGGCCGAAGTCGAGAATATTGTTGTGATGGATATCTCCGTGCAGCACCACCCTATCCTGTTGCGCCGCCAACAAGGTACGGGCCATCGCCGCGCAATCGCGTAGCACGCCACCTTCGCGCTCGGCGGCGTTCCACAAGGCATTGAACCATTCATCCAGTCCAAGCAAACCCTCGGGCGGCGATGCGCGGGGCGCATGCAGTCGGGCCACGGTAGCGCAGGCGATCTGGCTGGCTTCGTCGTCCTGGCCATTGAGGGCCATGCGCATCAAGGAACCTGGCCCAGTGGCGCGCTCCATCAATACTGCGGTGTGGTCATGGGCAAACACCTGAGCCGCGCCGTCGCCTGCCCACCAACTCAACAAACGACCGCCAAGCTTTTCTTCCGAGGTATGGGCAATTTTCAACATCGCCGCCATGCCTTGCCAGCGCACCGGCAAAAGGTGACTGCCAGGCGTAACGATAGGCTCGCCATCGGCACTCAAGCTCCAGGCGCGCAGATAGTGATCGAACATATGAGTGCTCCAGTGGGTGGGCACAGGATGACATGTAACCCGCAGGTTTTCTGACCAAAGCGTCGGCTAATTCGCGTTTTTTCCAAACAGTTCAAGCCATTGACACAAGTTGGTACAGCCTGTGCAAACGTTTGCGGAACGAACTTGGCTGCCAAGTTCAGCCCTACCCGATGAATCGGGCTAAACCGTGTACGAATAAGGACTTTCAATGCATCCCACCTCTAAGCCTCGTGCTTGCCTTGGTGTTTCCCTGCTACTGGCCGCCGTTACGGGAGTACTCAGTGGCCCCATTTTGGCGCAACAAAAGCCCGTCGATGATTCAGCCCAGGGCGAAACCCTAAGCCCTGAGGCCAGCCCACCGGCGAAAAAAGGCGTTTACCTGTCGGAGTGGTTCAACCAGGACCTGACGCTGATCGGCAGCAAAGACATCAGCTTCGGCCCCAAGCCTCAGGACGATGTCTACCTGGAATACGAATACTTCGGCCGCAAGGGGCCCTTTGAGCTGTATGGCTACATCGACGTGCCGAAGATCCTCACCATCGGTAACAGTAATGACAAAGGTGTATGGGACCATGGCTCGCCGGTATTCATGGAGCATGAACCGCGGATCTCCATCGACTACCTCGCAGGGCGCAGCCTGGCGATCGGCCCGTTCAAGGAGTGGTATGTGGCCTTTGACTGGATTTACGATCACGGCAGCCATAAGGAAAACCGCGCCAACACCCTGTACAGCGGCCTGGGCACCGATATCGACACCCACTCGCGGGTCAACCTGTCGGCCAACTTTTATGGCCGCTACCAGTGGGAAAACTACGGCGCCAGCAATGAATATTCCTGGGATGGCTACCGCGCGCAGATGAAGTACATCGTGCCGATCGGCAAGTTCGACAACGGTGCTTCGCTGACCTATATCGGCTTTACCAACTACGACTTCGGCTCGGACCTGCACAAGGACAACCCGGCGCGCACCGCCAATTCCCTGGTGGCTACCAACGTGTTGCTGTACGCGTTCACCCACCTGCGCTTTACCCTGGTGGGTCGCTACTTTCACAACGGTGGCAACTGGGAAGACGGCAGCGAGTTGAATTTCGGCGAAGGCAACTTCCGCGCCCGCTCTGATGGCTGGGGTTACTACGCCGGCGTGGGTTACCAATTCTGATCAAGGAGCTGTACATGAACGCACTGACTCGTATCTCGCTGGCCGTCGGCCTCGCTCTGCTGCCCCACGTAGTGCTGGCGGATAACCCCGCACCGATCAAGCCCAAGGTGATGTTGATCACCATGTTCGCCCCCGAGGCGCAAACCTGGATCGACCGCCTGGAACTCAAGCAGGAAGTACGCGTGCCAGGGCTGTCTGCCGAATACCCAGTGATTCGCTGCAACACCCAGGACGTGTGCCTGCTGGTAACCGGCATGGGCCAGACCAACGCCGCTGCGTCGACCCTGGCCCTGGCCTTGTCGCCCAAATTCGACCTGCGCCAGAGCTATTTCCTGATTGCCGGTATCGCCGGTATCAGCCCCAAGCACGGCACCATCGGCACCGCCGCCTGGGCCCATTACCTGGTGGAGTTCGGCACCCAGTGGGAGCTGGATTCACGGGATGCGCCCAAGGACTGGCCGACCGGTTATATCGGCATCAACACCAAGGGGCCCAACGAAAAGCCACCGCTGGACTACAAGACCGAAGTATTCGAGCTCAACCCCAAGCTGCAAGCCAAGGCGTTTGCCTTGTCGCACAAGGTGGAGCTGACCGAGAGCAAAGAATCCGCCGCCTGGCGCAAGCACTATCCCGACGCCCCGGCCAACCAGCCGCCGCAAGTCACGCGCTGCGACACGCTGGCGGGCAATACCTGGTTTTCCGGCACCCGCCTGAGCGAACGCGCCGAAGTCTGGACCAAGTTGCTCACCGACAATAAAGGCGAATACTGCACCACCCAGCAGGAGGACAACTCCACTTATGAAGCCCTGCTACGCGCCAGCCGTGAAGGTCTGGTGGATATCCAGCGCCTGGCCGTAGTGCGCGCAGGCTCCGATTTTGATCGGCCTTATCCGGGTTACAGCGAGGTCGACAACTTGCTCAAGTATGCGGACCAGGGCGGCTTTGTACCGGCACTGGAAAACCTGTACCGCACGGGCAACCCGCTGGTGCAGGCGATTGTGAAGCAGTGGTCGGCGTGGGAAAAAGGCGTACCCGAGGTCGAGTAAAGATCTGAAGTGGGAGGGGCTTACCCCCTCCCACATTTGAGGCGATGTCACGGCAGCAGGATGAATTTGTCCGGGCTGCCGCTGTTCACTTGCTCATAACACTCAACTCCATCAGCCAACGCCACTTCGCGCAGGCCGGTGGGCAACGGCAACAACCCCTCATCAAAGAACCGCCCGAACGCCCCTAACATCACCGCACATTGCTCACAGCTATAGAGCAACGAATTGACGCCTACCACCGTCCCCCCCTTGCGATACAGCGCCAGAGCCGGCAGTTGCACGTGGCCGTCGACCGGCGCGGCAATGATTGCGATACGGCCGAAAGGCGCCAACCCCGCCACTGCAGCGGGCAGCCAGAAACCGCTGGTATCGAAGATCACCTCGGCGCCGCCCTTGAACACGGCGTGCACTTGTACGCCCAGTTCCTGCGGTTGGCCCAGGGCAATCGCCTCCACGCCTTGCGCCTGTAAGACATCCACCTGATCAGGGCGACGCACCGCTGCCAGCACCTGCGCACCACGAAGCTTCGCCAGTGCCAACGCCGCGCTGCCAACGGCACCATTGGCGCCGATCACCAGCAACCGCGTGCCCTTGCCCACACCACTGCGTTCCAGCGCATCCCAGGCCGTGGTATACGGCACGCCAAGGCTCGCAGCCTGGGTGAAGCTCAAGTGACCGGGCTTGGGCACCACGCCTGTGGCCAATACCCGAAGGTATTGGGCATGGGAGCCGTCAGCAAAAAAGCCCAGGTCGCGACCGGTGCCCCAGACTTCCTGACCGAGCAAGGCTGGCGGACCTTCGACCACCACCCCGGCAAAATCACGCCCGGGAATGCGCGGCAGCGTGGTGTAGGGAAACCGGCCGAGTACGTTTTTCACATCGCTGGGGTTCAGACCGGCGGCTTTGACCTGGACCAGCACTTCATCGGCAGACGGTACGGGCGTGGCAACATCGACCAGGCGCAGGTCGGCGAGGTCGCCACTGGCGCTAAATTGTAGTGCTTTCATTAAAGGCATCCGTCGAAGAAGAAAAGGCTCAGGACAACCAACCGCTGACCAACTGCCGCCCCATGGGCCACAACTGTTCGCCGAGCAGCATGCCCATCAGCCCCACCAGAGCAATGGCCGGCGGTGCGGGCGAACGGAAGCCCAGCGCGCCGTAGATCACGCCGACAAACAGGCCGATGGCCAAGGAAATCAGATAGTTCATGGTGACTACGCCCGGTTGATTGATGGGCTCAGCTTAAGGTGCGACTGGCTTCGACATCGGCCAAGTGCTTCAGGATTTCGGCCAACCCGCGTACTGCGAAGGCGATACACCCAGTTCACGGCGGAACATGTCGCTGAAACTGCTGGGCGAATACCCCAGGCCGCGGGCAATGCCGCTCACCGACTGGCCCTGGACCAGCTCCGCGGCTGCCGTCGCCAACTGCACCTGGCGCCGCCACTCGGCAAAGCCCATGCCCAAGTGGTTCTGGAACAGTCGCGCCAGGGTGCGCACGCTGGCGCCCGCAGCCTCGGCGTGCTGCTCGAAGGGGATTTCCAGAGAGGGCGCAGCCATGACCGCCTGGCATACACTGCTTAGCCGACGATCAGTCGCCACCGGCATGGCGATGCGAATTGGGGAGCGACGTGCGCGTTGCAGCTCAAGCAGGGCCAGGCCGACGACCGCCTCGTAGTAGCCGGCATCGCCGTGATCGCCTTGTTCAACCAACGTCACGATCAATTCGCGCAACAACCGGCCTACTTCGATGACCTGCACCTGGCTGTCAAGCGTCGCCGCCAATGCCGGACGCAGGTAGATATTGCGCATCTGCAAGTCGGAGACAACACGGATGCCGTGTTCGACTCCCGGCGGCAACCACACGGCGCGCTGCGGCGCAACTATCAGGGCTTCACGGGGCGTCTCGACCCACATCACACCGCTCATGGCATAGAGCAGTTGGCCCCATTCGTGGCTATGGGGCTCCACGTACAACCCACGTGGATAGGTGCGCGCCAACGGCTGCACAGGGACGGCGTGATTACTGAGGTCGGGCGGCGCGGCCAGGGCCATGGCGGGTACACATTAATCGAAGACAGGTGAGCATGGTAAAGACTCACCGCCGACAAGCGAACTGTTTTTACTCACCCGGCAGGCCCGGGTTGTCCGAGCCTGCAGGTAGATCACGTCAGGTGCGGGCCGACTTGGCGCATTCGCAGCCGGTCGCGGCGGCGCAGGGCTCACCGTGGGCATGATGCTCGGCACAGCCCTGGCAGCAATAGCCCTTACCGTCCTTCATGATCGCATCGGCACCCAGTACGCATTTGCAATGTGGGCAAGCACAGGTTTTATCTGGCATGGTCAGACTCCTTCTTCATGGTCGTCCCGGTGCAGCGAACGCCACACCTTAAGCAGTGACTCCACGCAGAGCGCCAAGGTTCAGCGCCGTCAGTCGGCCGCCCGGGTATTGCTGCGGTACATGAACACCAGTGCCAGCGCCAGGCACAGCATCGCCACGATGCGGCTGCCCGACAATTCGATCGCCGGGTTGCCCAGCCAGCCAAAGTTGTCGATCAGCATGCCCATGCCCAATTGCCCGACAATCACCGCCACCGTGGCGACCGCCGTGCCAACCACAGGCACCGCGCCGACCATCACAAGCATGTACACCACACCGAACAAGGCGCCGGTCAATTGCCATTTCGGCACGTCCAGCAGGCTGACGGCCTGAGCCGGCTCGAAGAAAAATATCAACAACGCCGTGGTGAGTGCACCAACGGCAAAAGTCAGCAGGCTGCTGCGCAATACCCCAACCGTCTGGCCCAGGCGCCCATTGATCGCGGCCTGCACACTCAACACCGCCCCTGCCGCAATCACCACCACCAATAACAGAATCAGATTCATCGTCTTACCCTCGTGCAATCAGGACCAATGCCGCCACAATCAACGCCAGCGCAATCCAGCGTTCGCCATTGACGCGCTTGCGCGCCGTGCCGAACCAACCGAAGTGGTCGATCAATACACTCTTGCCCACCTGGCCGGACAGGATCGCAATCATGGTCATGGCGATACCGATGTGGGGCGTGGCTAGGGTCAGCACCACCACATACATCGGCCCCAGGAACCCACCAATCAACTGCCAGCGCGGCAGTTGGGTAAATGCCGGGCCCTGCTGCGGGCCGCTGAACAGCAGCAGTAGAAGGAGAATCGCGGTGCCGACGCCGAAGATGCTCAAGGTCGCCCACAAATGCCCGACCTGCGCGCCCAATGGCCCGAGCAGGCCAGCCTCCACCGACAGGCCCATGCCCGCCAGGATCACCAACGGCAACAACAGCAACCGCAGAAAATTTTTGTTAGGTCTGGCCTGCGCCACACCTTCAATAGAACGTGCCTGCATGGATCACCTGCGCATCAACAAAGAAAACATGGCGCGCATTATCCGGTGGCCGTCCTGTGCGATAAATGGGAGCATGCAAACAACACCTTTGCGCAATACGCACAGCCAGGAGAGATGATGCGGGGTTTGAATGAGCTGAGTTTCAAGGCGCTGCGCCTGTTCGTCGCCGTGCTCGACCATGGCAGTTTTTCCGAAGTGGCCCGCCGAGAAAGCCTGGCGCCCTCCTCCATTTCGCGGCAGATTCAACTGATGGAACAGGCCCTCGGCCAGCAATTGCTGTACCGCCACACCCGCGCCGTAAGCCCCACCGAAGCCGGGCGCCTGCTGGGGCGTCACGCGCGGCTGGTATTGGAGCAGCTGGAAACGGCGAACCAAGCCCTGCAGGAACAAGACAGTGAGCCCAGCGGGCTGGTGCGTATCAATGCGCCGATGGTATTCGGCCAGCGCCACCTTTCACCGTGGTTGGGGCAACTGTGCCGGCGTTACCCGAAGCTGCAACTGGATATCCAGCAAACCGATACCTTCGTCGACCCACTGCAAGACGGCACTGACCTGCTGTTTCGCATTGGCGTGCTCAATGATTCGGGTATGCAGGCACGCATCTTCGCGCCCCAGCGCTTTCGCATCGCCGCCAGCCCCACCTACCTGGCGCAACACGGCACGCCGCGCCACCCCGACGAACTGGTCGACCACCACTGCCTGGCCTACAAAGGCATCACGGGCCAGCAACGCTGGTTCTTCCGGCGCGGCCAAAGTGACTGGACCTCCTACAGCGTCAAGGGCCCGATCACCGGCAACCACGCCGACACCCTGACCCACGCCGCCGAACAGGGCCTGGGCCTGGTGGTGTTTCCGTCCTGGCTGATTGGCGAAAGCCTGCGCGCCGGCAGTTTGCAGGCTGTGCTGACTGAATATGAAGTGGCGACCACCCTGGAGCCCCAGCAGATTGCCGCACTGTGGCCGGGCAGCCGGAGATTGTCGTTGAAAGTGCGTACGGTGATCGACTATTTCGTGGAGTGTTTTGGGACGGTGCCGTATTGGGATCGGTAAGTGAAGCCGCCCTTGCTGATGGTGCCACCGAGGGAAAATTCCTCGGAAGAAAAGTAGGCCCGTTCTGATTTTACGGGCCAGTATTTCTGGATACCGATCGCTGGGGCAGACTTTGGTTTGTGCTTTCTTGGAGATATGCCATGGATGTCGTGTATTACAAACCATCACGCGCGGAACGAGCAGCTTTGGCCGGTGGTCGAGCCGTCTTTGATAGCTCACGTAGTTTTGGCTATATTTGGCCAAAACACGGGGAAGACAACATGATTACCGTTCCTCTGGGTGAGGCAAAAAACAACCTGTCCAAATTGGTCGACGATGCCGCCGCCGGTAAAATCATCACCATTGCCAAGCATGGGCGCGCAATGGCACAGCTGGTGCCCGTGGGTAAATCCAACGGACAGCGGATTGGCGCAATGAAGGGAAAGCTGGTCATCCCTGAAGATTTCGACGCGCCACTACCTAGCGATTTACTGGATGCATTCGAGGGCAACCACTCGTGAGACTGTTGCTGGATACCCATATTCTGCTGTGGGCGCTCAACGATGACCCCAGACTATCCAGCAAAGCTCACAAGCTGATTGAAAATGCCGCAGACTCATTGGCAATGTTGGTGTAGGCCTGGATTCCAGCGGCCCTATATCATCAATCCAACAACCACTGCCCAATCAACCACGCATTCGCCCCACTGATCACCGCGAACAGGAACCACGCCAACAGCCGCGTGGGCAATCGATTGACGAACGG
Organism: Pseudomonas sp. W15Feb34; assembly: GCF_023127765.1. Lineage (NCBI taxonomy): Bacteria > Pseudomonadati > Pseudomonadota > Gammaproteobacteria > Pseudomonadales > Pseudomonadaceae > Pseudomonas > Pseudomonas sp. W15Feb34. The sequence goes on along the minus strand of NZ_SPKN01000007.1, from coordinate 59,951 downwards.
CCCCATCAACTGCTTGTCACCGGTCATGCGAATCAGTGGATACAGCGCGAACGGCAACTGCAGGCTGAGTACCACCTGGCTGAGAATCAGCAGCTTGCCGATGGCATCGTCGCCCATCAGCCATACCCCAAGGAACGCCGGGATCAACGCCAGTCCGCGAGTGATCAGGCGGCGTTGCCAGCAGGGTATGCGCAGGTTCAGGTAGCCCTCCATGATCACTTGCCCGGCAATGGTGCCGGTAAAGGTCGAACTCTGCCCAGACGCCAGCAACGCGATACCGAACAGGATGCTGGCGAAGGCGCCACCTACCAGTGGGTCGAGCAGATGATAGGCGTCCTGGATTTCCACCACATCGGTATGGCCCGTCTTGTAGAACGCCGCAGCGGCCAGCACCAGGATCGCTGCGTTGACCAACAGTGCCAGAGCCAGGGAACCGATGGTGTCGATACGCGCCAGCTTGACCGCGTCCTGCTTGCTCGCCAGGTCCTTGCCGATCAGGCGCGTCTGCACGATGGAGGTGTGCAGGTAGAGGTTATGGGGCATGACCGTGGCGCCAAGGATGCCGATCGCCAGGTACAACGGCGCCGCGTCGCTGATCGCCGACAGTGAAGGCGTGAAACCGCTGAGCACGTCCGGCCAGTAGGGTTTGATCAGCACCAGTTCGATAAAGAAGCACACGCCGATGGTCGCCACCAGCGCCAGCATGATCGCTTCAAGGCGCCGGAAACCGCGGTTTTGCAGGGCCAGGATCAACAGCGTGTCGAAGGCGGTGATGACAATGCCAGTGGTCAGCGACACGCCAAGCAGCAGGTGAAACGCCAGGGCGCAACCGAGCACTTCGGCAAGATCGGTGGCGATGATGGAGATTTCCGCCAGCAGCCATTGGGTACGTGAGGAGCGCTTGCTGTAGCGCTCGCGGCACAGTTGCGCCAGGTCCTTGCCGGTGGCGATGCCCAGCCGTGAGCACAGGCACTGCACCGCCATCCCCGCAAGGCTGGCCAGCAGCACCACAAATAGCAGGCTGTAGCCGTAGCGTGAACCGGCTTCAATGGCGGTCGCCCAATTGCCCGGGTCCATGTAGCCAATGGAGATCAACAAGCCGGGGCCGGCGAACATCAACATGCGTTTGAAAAAGGACGCCTTGGGGTCAACGGCAACAGAGCCGGCCACTTCCGGCGGGCAGAACGGAGCGGTAGCGATTTTCGGCAGGTTGAATTTCACGCGCAATTCCAGACAATACACTAGGCTTGGGCAGCAGCTTATCAGTCGGACGCGACTGTGCGCATCACCGTATCTCGCGGCAAATCAAAGGCCTCTACCACTTGCACAACCAGGTCCAGCTCCTGGTTCAGCGCCTCGCGCTCCATGCGCTGACGAATCACACCGACCACCAATACCGCCAAGGTGGTGATCGAATACGCCGGGCCGGAAAACGCTCGCACGCCGCTGACCAGCAACATCGCCGCAGCCAGCGCCTGGCCCACCACCGGAATCGCCGTGGCTGCACCCCGACGCAGGATAAACCCGGTCAGCCCGGCCAGCGCAGTACCGCTCAAGGCCGTGGCGGCTGAACGGCCCACGTCGAAGCGGGTGAACACCCCCTGCTCTTTTTGCGCGGCGGCCTTGAGTTCGGCGTCGAACGCCTGACGGTCGGCGCGGCTGAGTTTGTGCTTGTACTGCTCAATCAGTTTTTCAGCGACCTGCGCTTCGATATCCGCCAGCACCACGCTTTCAAGTGGCTCGTCGAACTTGATGCCCAGGCGTTGCGCCACCTCCTCGGCAATCTGGCGATAGCTCACCCCGTGACCACGGGCCAGGTTCATGAAGCTGTCACCGCCCATGCGCTGCAACTCGATGGCCAGTTTCAGCGGTTCACGCACACTGGCGTCGATCGAGGCACTGCGCTTTTGCGCCATCAGCTCGGCGAGGAACTTCAGCTCTTCAGGACGCGCCTGCACCAGCGCCGGGAACAGTTCGGCATCTTCTTCGGCAAAGCGCACTTCGCTGCTGCGCAGGTCGGCGCGGATCAGACCACGGCGCTCCTGCAGCAAGTCGGTGTACTGCACCACCGTTTTCAATTGCGGCCAATAAGCGGCATGATCGAAGCTGGCCAGATGCACATTGGTGACCTTGGTCTTGAGTGCAGGCGTAACGTCAATCGCATAACGGCCGATGCAGCGCTCGCTATCCGGCTTCAAGGCCAGCGCCCAGTCCTTGCTGGAATAGCAGTTGATCAGCCGGCCCTTGAGCGGCGCCGACACGTCATCCCAGGGGCTTGACGTACAGATCGCCCCACCCATCAACAACAGGTTATTCAACGGCAGCTCGCGGGCGATATCGGGGCTGGCCAACAGACTCTTGACCAGAATACGTGCGCCCAGGGAATGACCGATCAGGTTGATGCGCCGCACCGGCAGCGCCTCGTCGTGCAGGTAGCCGGCCAGTTCAGGCAACAAGGTCCTGGCCACTTCATCGACCCGCGCCTCGACACTTTTGTAATGGTCAAGAAAATAGGCAATCGCCCTACCGACGCCCACCGTCGCTGCGCCCAGGCCACCACCGCCAAGCATCGAAGCGATCACATCCTTGAACGGCGCGAACAGGTTTTCCAGAAAGTGCCCCGCCGGCCAGAACAGCATCAGGTTGGTCGAGCCTTCGATACCCGCCAGTTGTGCCTTGAAATTGCCCAGTTGCTGGCGGTTGAAGAAGGCCGAATAACCGTGAACATAGAGATTGAGCACATCCCCCTGGGGCTCGCCACATAGAACGAATGTGGGCTTGCGGGTGCGGTGCATTTCATCCCACTGGTGTTGCATGGGCCGGTGACTCCTGTTGGCAAGGGATGGCGATAGTAACAAACAGTGCCCGCAAGGAAGGTGAATCCTGACGGGCGTTAGCCACGTTCAGGACAACGGGAATAACCCGAGTCGAGCACGCCACACCAGCCGCGCTCCGGAAGAAATTGTGTGTACATTCTTCAGCCTGGCGGGTGAGCAATAAACTCTGTGCATTCAGGAACCAGTATTACTTCAAAAAAAAACCGCCCTTTCGGGCGGTTGAAAAAACTCGGCCTTGATCAAAAACCGAGGGAGAAACTCACCGTCACCGCGTGGTCCTTGTCGTTGCGCGAGAGTTGACCCGAATAGCCCAGGCCCAGCTTGCCGTTCTGGCTGATCTGGTAGTCCAGGCCCGCCTCCACCACCGCGCTGTCCTTGGCAATCGGCACGCCCTGGGTGCTGAACGAGCCACCGCCATTGATGAAGCTCAGGTCGGCGTCAGGCTTGGTATCGCCGAAGGCATGGCGCCAGCCGATGCTGCCCCGTGGGGTGATTTTCGAGCCGTTGCCCAAGGTAAGGGTCTGGCCGATGCGTACGCCCAAGGTCGAGTAGGTAATATTCTGGTCGGCATCGCCACGCAGGGCTGCCGAACCGCCTTTCTCCTTGATCGTATCGCTGTCGTAGTTGACGTAGGCCAGGCCAGCGAACGGTTCCAGGGCCACGCTGGCGGTTTGGATGGTGTAGCCGACTTCACCGAACACCTGGGCACTGCGTGCCTTGTAGTCGGCTTTCAGGCGTTGGCCCTCACCGCCGACCGCCACGTTGCGTTTGCTTTCGATGTCATGCCAGCTGTACGCCACGCCCATGCGTGCGGCGAAGGCTTCCTGCTGGTAGGCGGTGTAGGCCATCAAGTGGTAGCTGTCCACATCGGCACTGGAATTACGGCGCTTGGCATCCAGATCACTGCGGGTGTAGCCGGCGGCCACACCGACGCGCCAGGCGTCGTCCACTTGCTTGTCGGTGCCGAGCAGGAAGCCGCTGAGATTGCGGTCCAGCTTGGCGGTGTTGCTGTCACCGCCCATATGGCCCCAGGTGCCGAGTACGCGCATCCAACCGACCATCTCGCCGTGGCAACCGGCACTGGTCAGACGGTTTTCGCTTGGCGCCAGGGCATTGCGTGGGTCGTCCTCGCGGTAGCAACCGGGTTGGCGCATACGCTCGTTGACCGCGTCACGTACGTAACGCGAATCTTCGAGCATCGCGCTGGCGGTGCTGGCATGAATCTCGCCAGACAAGCTGTCGAAGGCTGCACGCGCTCCTGCCACGTCAGAATTGAGCAACGCGTTCTGCACCGCCACGCCACCGACGGCTGCGCCGCTGCCCAAGGCCGCCGCCACGCCGCGCTGGTTAGCGGTAGCCGCCACACTGGCATAGCTGACGTTGTTGCGGCTGACCGCCAGTGCCACCTGGGTTGGGCTGTAGTTCAACGCGGTAGTCAGGAACGCCAGGTTCTCCAGGTTGGTGGTGGCAAAGGTGCCGTTGACCGCGCCCGCAGTCAGCAGGGTGTAGGTGGTCGCGCCGGCATACGGTGCCAGGTTGATCACATTCAAGGTGCCGCCCAGGTTGGCAGTGCCGCCCACGGCCAGGGAGCCGGTGGTGGATGGGGTAATCACCAGGTTCAGCGCGCCCGTGCTGGCGTTGGTGAAGTTGCCGGCCACGGTCAACTTGCCGCCGTCAGGCGTCACTGAGCCGTTGTTGACCAGCGAACCGACACTGCCGTTGCCGGTCAGGCCCGCACCGTTGGCCACGGTGACCTGGCCGCCGAGCACCGCGCCTGGGTTGGCCGCATTACCCACCTGCAGCACGCCCTCTTGCACCGCTACGGTCCCGCTGAACGGCTGGTTGCCGGTCAGCAACAGCGCACCGGTGCCTTGCTTGACCACCGCACCGGTGCCGCTCAAGGTGCCGTTGAATTGGCCATTACTGCTTTGGGCAAATACCAGACTGGCGTTGTCGAGGATGCTGCCTTGCAGGCTGGTGGTATTGCCCACCAGCGTACCGCCACTGACCGTAGTGCCGCCGGTGTAGGTATTGGCGCCGGTCAGCAGCAACGTGCCGGAATCCAACTTGTTGATCCCACCGGTTCCTACCAGCGGTGCATCGATCTGGGCGGTCACGCCGGAGTTGACCCGCACCGCAGCCAGGCTGCCATCCGCCGCATTGGTCGGGCTCAAGCTGCCCCCAGCGCCGGCCGTCAGGGTGTAACCGGCGTCAAGGAATTGCAGGCCGGTAAAGCCTTGGTTACCGACAACCGTCACGGTGCCGCCCTGCCCGCCAAATACCGCGAACTGGTTGGTGGACGCCTGCCCTTGGGTACCGGTGGGGTCGGTCCAGTTGGTGCCCGGGCCCCAGGTGCCGCTGCCACCGGTGATGGTGCCGTCGGGGTTGGTGGTGCCGCCGTTCCAGAACTGGATCTGCCCTGGGGCATTTTGCACCACCAGGTTGAGCTGGTTGGCCAGCGCGGTTTGCAGGCTCACGTTGCCCAAGGCGACGGGCAAGGTGCCAAAGGTAAGGCCGTTATCGACCAAGCTGCCGCCATAGCGGAACAGTTGATACACGCCCAGACCGAAGCCGCCGGCATCACTGACGTTGAGCGTTCCGTCCAGGGTCAGGTTGCCAGCGACATTCACCGCAGTGCTCGAAGCACCCGGTGCGCCGAGGGCGAAGTCCAGCGTGGTGCCCGACGACAAGGCCAGCGAGCCCACCGACAGTGGGGACGTCGAGCCCGCCTTGAGCACCGAACCGTCCGCCATGCTCACCGCACCGCCCAAGGTGCCGCTGCCACCCAGGGTCGCGCCGCCGGCAACTTGCACCGCAGCGCTGTTCAAGGTGCCGTTGACCAACAGGCTGCCGGTGTTGACGTTGGTAGTGCCGGTAAAGGTGTTGTTACCGGTCAGCAGCAACGCGCCGGTGCCGGTTTTGTTCAGTACGCCGGTGCCGGTGAGGTTGCCGGTGTAGGTGCCGTCGGTGGCTTGCTCAAAGGTCAATGCCGCATTGTTGGCGATGGCGCCTTGCAGGCTGTTGGTGTTACCGGTGGTGGTGCCACCGTTGAGCGTGGTGCCGCCGCCGTAGGTGTTGGCACCCGCCAGCAGCAAGGCGCCACTGCCGTTTTTCACCAGGCTGCCGGTGCCGCTGACGACGCCGTTGAGGGCCAGGTCATGGCTGCCGGCCAGGGTCAGCGGGCCGCCCAGATTGACGGCATTGGCCAGTTGCAGGTCAGTACCACCATCCAGTTGCGCAGCGCCGCCGACAGTCAGGGCACCGCTGCCCAGTGCGGCGTTGTTGCCCAGCACCAGTTGACCGGCGTTAAGGCCAGTGCCGCCGCTGTAGCTGTTGGTGCCGTTGAGGGTCAAGGTTGCAGCGCCGTTTTTCACCAGGCTGCCGCTGCCGCTGATGCCACCATTGAGGGTCAGCGCGTTGCTGCCGCCAATCGCCAGGGCGCCGTTGAGTGCAGCTGCATTGGCCAGGCTCACTGCCGCGTTGCTGTCCAGGGTGGTGCCCGCCGCGGCAGTCAGTACGCCGGTGCCCAGGGCACTGTTGTTGCCGACCACCAGGGTGCCGCCATTGAGCGTAGTGCCGCCGGTGTAGCCATTGGCGCCGTTGAGCACCAGGGTGCCGCTGTCGAGCTTGGCCAGGGTACCGGCACCATTGAGCGTGACGCCCAGGGTGGCGGTCACGTTCGGATCGACGCGCACCGCGGTGTTGCCGGTGCCGCCATTGACCAGGTTAAGCACACCCGCCGTGCCGGAGGCCAGGTTATAGCCATCGGTGACAAACTGCATGCCGGTGATGTTTTGCGTGCCGTCCACCGTCACATTGCCGGCTGCGCCCTGGAACACTGCGAAACTATTGGTCCAGCCTTGGTTGAGCGTGCCGTCGACATTGGTCCAGTTGGTATTGCCGGTGCTCCAGGTGCCGTTGCCGCCGTCAATCGCGCCGTTACCGATCAGGCTGTTGCCATCCCAGAACTGCACGGTAGTGTTAGGCGCAGTCACCAGCAGGTTGACCTTGTTGCTGATGGCGGTCTGCACTTGCAGATCGCCCGGCACCACGCTGCCCGGCAGTATGCCGAGGGTCAGGCCGTTGTCGGTAAGCGCCCCGCCGTAGTTGATGAGATTATAGACGCCGCTGCCAAAGCCGCCGATATCGGTAACGTTGAGGTTGCCGTCCAGGGTCAGGTCGCCGCCGACATTCAGCAGCCCGGTGCCGCCGCCCACAACTGGGGTGCCTAGACCGACATCCAGATTGGAGTTGCCGCCCAGCACCAGCGAGCCCACCGACAGCGTGCTGCCGGTGTTCAGGCCGATATGGCCGCCGTCGGCGACAGTCACGGCACCACCAAGAGCACCGCTGCCGGTCAGGGTCGCGCCGTTGTTGACCGCCACCGTGGCACTGGCCAGCGAGCCTGTGACATTCAAGGTGCCACCGTTGACGTTGGCTGCGCCGCTGATGCCATTGGTGCCGCTCAGGTTGAGCGCACCGCTGCCGTTTTTATCCAGGCCGCCGGTACCGCCCAGCGAACCGCCAAAGGTGTTGTCCAGGTTGCTGCCGCCCACCGCCAGCGTGCTACCGCCCGCCACCTGCACCGTGCCGTTGCCGGCCAGCGTGTTGAGGCTGGCATTGCCGCCCAGGTTGAGGCTGGCGCCGCTGCCGACAGTAACGCCGGAAGTGCTGCCCAGTGCGCCGTTACCCAACGTAGTCACGCTGCCGCCGGCCACAGTCAGCGGGCCGCTGAAGCTGTTATTGCCAGTGAGCAACAGGTCCGCCGCGCCATTTTTGATCAGCGCCGCATTGCCGGCCAGTACCCCGGCCAGGGTCAGGTTATTGCTGCCTGCGACGGTCAGGTCGCCATTAAGATTGACCGCGTTGGCCAGCACCAGCGGCGTGCTGTTGGCCAGGGTCGCCGCCCCGCCGACGGTCAAGGCGCCCGAACCCAGAGTCGTAGCGTTGCCCAAGGTCAACGTACCGGCATTGAGGGTTGTGCCACCGCTGTAGCTGTTGGCGCCGTTGAGCGTCAGGTTGGCGCCGCCGGCCTTGGTCAGGGAACCGCTGCCATCGACTACGCCATCAAGGCTCAGATCATTGCTGCCGCCGACTGTCAGCGCAGCATTCAGGCTGGTGTTATTGACCAGGGCCAGTGCAACGCTGGTATCCAGGGTCGCGACGCCATTGACTGCCAGGGCACCGCTGCCCAGGGCCGATGCGTTGCCCAGGGTCAACGACCCCGCGTTCAGTTGGGTGCCACCGAGATAGGCATTGGCGCCATTAAGGGTCAGGTTGCCCGCACCGGTTTTGGTCAGGCCGCCGGCACCACTGACCACACCGTTCAAGCTCAGGTCGGCAGTTCCCAGAATGTCCAGGTTACCGGCCAGGTTCAGGGTATTGGCCAAAGCCACCGCGGTGCTGCTGTCGAGGCTGGTACCGGCTGCCGCGTTCAACGCGCCACTGCCCAGTGCGCTATTGGAGCCCAGGATCAAGGCGCCGGCGTTGAGTGCGGTTGGCCCGGCGTAGGTGTTGTTACCACTCAGGGTCAGGTTGGCGATGCCATTTTTGATCAGGCTGCCGGTGCCTGCCACGGTGCCGGCCAGGGTCAAGGCGTTGCTGCCGCCAACAGTCAACGTACCGTTGACGTTCACATTGTTGGCCAGGTTGACCGCAGCGTTGCTGTCCAAAGTGGTGCCATTGGCGGTGGTCAACACGCCACTGCCCAGGGCACTGTCATTGCCGACCAGCAGCGTGCCGCCATTGAGCTCGGTGCCGCCGGTGTAGCTGTTGGCCCCGTTGAGTACCAGGGTGCCGGTGTCCAGCTTGGCCAGGGTACCGCCGCCATTGAGCGTGACGCCCAGGGTCGCGGTGACGCCAGGGTCGACCCGCACGGCGGTGTTGCCGCCGGTGCCATTGAACAGGGTCAAGGCCCCCGCCGTGCCACCCGCCAGGTTGTAGCCATCCGTGACGAACTGCAACCCAGTGATAGCTTGCGCGCCGTCAACGGTGACGGTGCCCGCTGTGCCCTGGAATACCGCAAAGCTGTTCGGCGCCCAGGTTGTATTGAATGCGCCGTTGACGCCGGTCCAGTTGCCGGTGCCTGCGCTCCAGGTGCCGCTGCCGCCTTCGATGGCACCGTTGCCGGTGACTTGACTGCCGTCCCAGAACTGCACGTTGGTACTGCCGTTGACCAACAGGTTGACCTGGTTGCCGATGGCGGTTTGCAGGTCCAGATCAGCGGCTGGGATATTCACCGGCAGGCTGCCTAGTTGCAGGCCGTTGTTGGTCAGGCCGCCGGTGTAGTCGATCAGGCGATAGATACCGGTGCCGAAGCCGCCGATGTCACTCACGTTGAGCGTACCGTCCAGGGTCAGATTGCCGTTGACTTGTACCAGTGCCGTACCGCCGGTGGATGGCGCGCCAAGGCCGGCATCCAGGTTGGAGTTGGCATTGAGCAACAACGAGCCGGTGGTCAGGGTAGCGCCCGAGTTGACCGCCAGGTGGCCGCCATCGGCGATAACCACATTGCCCAGCAAGGTACCGGTACCGCCCAGGGTTGCGCCGCTGCCCACGCTCACATTGGCGCTGGCCAATGAGCCGTTGACGAGCAGGCTGCCACCATTGACCAGCGTATCGCCGGTGAGCGCGCTGAGGCCACCGAGGGTCAGGGCGCCCGTGCCGTCCTTGGCAAAGTTGCCGAGCCCGGCCAATACGCCGTCGAACGTGCTGTCGAGGTTATTACCGCCAACGCTCAATGTGCTGCCCGCCCCGACTGTCGCCAGCCCTGTGCCGGTGAGCGCGCCCAGGCTGGCGGTACCGCCCAGGTTCAGGGAGGTACCGCCCGCCAGATTGACGCCGGCACCGACACCCAATGCCCCATTGCCCACGGTGGTAAGGCTGCCCGATTGCACATCGAACAAGCCGTTGAAGGTGTTGTTGCCAGTCAGGCTCAAATCAGCCGTGCCGGTTTTGATCAGGTCACCACTGCCTGCCAGTACACCCGCAAGGGTCAGGTTGTTATTGAGACCGCCCACTGTCAGGCCTGCATTGAGGTTGACCGCGTTGGCCAGCACCAGCGGTGTGCTGTTGGCCAAGGTGGCCGCACCGCCGACCGTCAAAGCGCCGGTACCCAGCGCCGCTGCCGTACCGAGGGTCAAGGTGCCCGCATTGAGGGTGGTACCGCCTTGATAAGTGTTGACGCCGTTGAGCGTCAGGTCGGCGGCGCCGTTCTTGACCAGCTCGCCAGTGCCACTGAGCAGGCCACCCAGGGTAAGGTCATTGCTGCCGGCTACGGTCAGCGCCGCGTTCAGGACGGCATTGTTACCGATGGTCAAGGCTGCATTGTTATCCAGGGTTGCGGCGCCACCAACGATCAGATTGCCCAGCCCCAGCGCCGCCGCATTGCCCAGGGTCAGCGTCCCGGCGTTCAGTGTGGTACCGCCGAGAAAGGCATTGGCACCCGTCAGGGTAAGGTTGGCAGCGCCGTCTTTAGTCAGGCTGCCGGCGCCATTGATCGCCCCCGTCAGGGCCAGGTCGGCGGTGCCGCCGATGCCCAGATTGCCCGCCAGGTTGATTGCATTGTTGACGCTCAGCGCAGTGCTTGCATCCAGGGTTGTACCGCCTGCCGCATTGAGCACGCCAGCGCCCAACGCGCTATTGGCCGCCAGCACCAGACCACCCGCATTCAAGGCCACCGGGCCAAGGAAGGTATTGCTGCCACCCAGGGTCACAGTGGCCGCGCCATTTTTGATCAAGCCGCCCGTGCCGCCAATCACGCCGTTGAGCGCCAACGCGTTGCTGCCCGCCAGGTTCAGGTCGCCGTTGAGGGTGACGTCATTGCCAAGCGCTGCCGCGGTATTGCTGTCCAGCGTGGTGCCCGCCGCAGCGGTCAGGGCGCCAGTGCCCAGCGCGGTGTTACTGCCGACCACCAACGTACCGCCATTGAGCAAGGTGCCACCGGTGTAGCTGTTGGCGCCACCGAGTACCAGTGTGCCGGTATCGAGTTTATTCAGGGCACCTGCCCCGGTGATATCGACGCCAATGGTCGCGGTTGCCAGCGGGTCGACACGCACCGCGAAGTTGCCACTGCCGGTGCTCAATTGCCCCCCGGTGCCATTGACCAGATTGTAGCCATCGGTGACGAATTGCATGCCAGTAAGGGTCTGCGCACCCTCCACGCTGACGGTACCCGCCGCGCCCTGGAACACCGCAAAACCGCCGCCCCAGGTCTGGTTGAGAATGCCGTCGGACGAGGTCCAGTTGGTGCCGCCCGCCGTCCAGGTGCCGCTGCCACCGTCAACACTGCCGTTGGGCACGGTGTTGCTGCCGTCCCAGAAACGGATGTTCGGTGCCGACACCACCAGATTGACCTGGTTGCCCACCGAGGTTTGTACCAACAGGTCACCCAGGCCATAGCCCAACGGCACGCTGTTGACGTTCAATGCGCCGGCCAGGCTGCCGGTGTAGTTGATCAACCGATACACACCGGCACCGAAACCACCGGCATCGCTGACGTTCAGATTACCGGCCAGGTTCACATTGCCACCGACATTCAGCAACGAAGTCAGCGAAGGTGCACCGAGGGCCACATCCAGATTGCCGCCGGCGCTCATGTTCAAGCTGCCGGCGGATAAGGTCGCTCCGCTAGCCAGGGCCAAGTGCCCGCCGTTGTTGATATTCACCGCACCCAACAGCGAACCGCTGCCGGTCAGCGTGCCGCCGCTATTCACGTCAACCACCGCACTGCCCAGGGAACCGGTGAGGTTCAAGGTGCCTGCGTTGATCGCCGTGTTACCACTGATGCCGTTGATCCCGGTGAGGTCCAGCGTGCCGGTGCCAACCTTGATCAAGCCACCCGCGCCACTGAGGCTACCGTCAAAGGTACTGCTGGTGCTCAGGCCGCCTACGGTGAGATTGAAACCACCGCCCACCGCCACGTCGCCCGTGCCGCTGAGGCCGGCCAGGCTGGAATCGACATTCAGGTTCAGCGCCGCACCGGCTGCCACGTTGGCGCCGGAACTGCCCGCCAGGGCATCGGCGCTCAACAGCGTGACGCTGCCAGACAGGATATCCACGGCGCCAGTGAAGGTGTTGCTGCCCGACAGGGCCAGATCGGCCAGGCCATTTTTGATCAGCGCACCCGCGCCGCTGATCACGCCGTTCAGGGCCAGGTCGTTATTGCCCGCGAGGCTCAAGTCGGCATTCAGTGCAATGTTGTTGCCGATCCCGAAGGCCGCGCTGTTATCCAGGGTGGCTGCGCCGCCGATCGTCAAGGCGCCGCTGCCCAGCGCGCCCGCTGTGCCCAGGGTCAAGGTACCGGCATTGAGGGTGGCGCCACCGCTGAAGGTGTTGGTGCCGTTGAGGGTCAGATTGGCCAGGCCGTCCTTGATCAGCGGGCCCGCGCCGCTGATCGTATTGCCCAGGGTCAGCGCATTGGTGCCGCCAACGGTCAGCCCGGCATTGAGGACAATGCCATTGCTCAGCGCAACCGCCGCGCTGCTGTCCAGAGTCGCCGCGCCGCCGACAGTCAGGTCGCCAAGGCCTAGCGCCGAGTTGCTGCCGACGGTCAGTGTGCCTGCATTCAAGGTGGTGCCACCCAGGAAGCCATTGGCGCCACTGAGAATCAGGTTGGCCGCGCCGGCTTTGGTCAGGCTACCGGCACCATTGATGCCACCGCTCAGGGTCAGATCGGCGGTGCCGCCGATGCCCAGGTTGCCCGCCAGGTTGACCGCATTGGTCAAGGTGACGGCCGTGCTGGCGTCCAGGGTCGTGCCCGCCGCCGCATTTAATGCTCCGGAACCCAACGCGGTAGCGGAACCTACCACCAGCGCACCGGCATTCAGCGCAGTAATCCCGGTGCGCGTATTGTTGCCGGTCAAGGTCAACAGGCCCGCACCGGTTTTGATCAAGCTGCCGGCGCCGGACATCACCCCGCCCAACGTCAGCGGGTTGGTGCCGGTCAGCGTCAGGTTGGCGCCCAGCGCCACGTTGTTGGTGAGTAACGACGCACCGCCAGCATCAAGGTTCGCGGCACCCGTCACACTCAAGCCACCGCTGCCCAATGCGGTGTTATTGCCCAGCACCAGTGTGCCGGCGCCCAGGCTGGTGGTGCCGCTGTAGCCGCTGTTGACGCCATTGAGAGTCAGGCTGCCCGCACCGCTGTGGGTGATCCCACTGGCGCCGGAAATCGCACCGCCCAAGGTCAGCGCGCCGGCGACGTCGGTGGTCAGGTTGCCGTTCAGGGTCAGCGCATTACCCAGGCTCACAGTACCGGGGGCCTGCAAGGTGGTGGCTGCACTGACCGTCACTGCGCTGCTGCTCAAGGCCAGGTTATTGCCCAGTTGCACCGAACCGCCGGCCAGGTTCGTCGCACCTGTGTAAGTATTGGCGCCGCTGAGGATCAGTTGCCCGGTACCGGCCTTGGTCAAGCCGCCCGTGCCCGAGAGCACGCCGCTGAGGGTCAGCCCGGTCGAGGCACCCTGCACCGTCAAGCCGCCAGTGCCCAGGGTCAGCAAATTGGACAGGGTCAAGCCATTGCCGGTGGCCTCGATGGTCCCGCCGTTGGCGGTCAACACACCAGTGCCGAAGGTGGTGTTGTTATTGAACTGCGAAATGCCGCCATTGAGGGTCGTGCTGCCGCTGACCAAAGGCCCTTGCAGGGTCCAGGTGCCGCTGTTGATGGTCAGGTTGTTGAAGTTGACATAGTTGGCGCTCGACGCTGTGCCAGTCCCCGTGATACCGCCGCCGACACCCGTGGTGTTCTGCAAGATCAAGGTGTTGCTGCCCAGCGCGCCACCATCCACTTGGCCGGTGGGCGCGAATGTCAGGTTCACACCGAGCAGTCCGCCCAGGCTCGCGCCGATGCCGCCGCCGTTCGTTACGCTTGAACCGGTGACAGCGGTGAAGGTGTTGGTGCTACCGGCCCCCATCGACACACCGCCGGATATAGTCCCGGTGTTGAGGAAAGTGTTACCAGCGGTGGAGCTTTCGAACGCCACGCGCCCGGTCAGGGTGCCGTTGTTGGTCATGTTGACTTGCCCGCCGCCTTGCACCGCCACCACTGGGGTGTCGGAAGTGAACAGGGTCAGGCCGAGCAAGGACGAAGAGCCGATGGTGCCGTTGTTGACGATGGTGGTGATGCCGCCTGCACCGTTGGTGGCGTTCAGGGCCATGCCATCGAGCGAGGCCAGGTTGAGCCCCAGCAGCGCACCGGTACCGCGCATGATGCCGGTGGCGGTGTTGGTGATGTTCAACGCGCTGGCTGCCGTGTTGCCGATCACTACGCCACCGCTCAGCACTGAAACCAATCCCAGGAGTGCCGGGTCAATGGTGCCGGAGTTATTCAACGTCGCGTTGTTACCCGTCAGGGTCAACGCTTTGCCGCCCAGCGTCGCATTGAGTTGCGCTCCGGCGCTGACGTTGACCGTCAGGTCGTTGACCGCGCTGCTGAAGGTGTTGAGGAACAATGGCAATGACGGCACGCCCGTACAGGTCACCGTCGCGCCGGCTGCAGGACTTGCCGGGGTACAGGCAGCGAACACATCCGGGCTCGCCAAGCCCATGACCAAACCGGCCACGCCCAGGCGGATAGCAAGAGAAAGCGCAGAAATACGAGGTACAGCGGCAGTCGCAAGTCTTCTATCCACGTTCTACTCCTTGTGGTGCAAGCGTTTCGTCCATGAATGCGTAAAAAGCCCGGGTTTAACCTTCCACACGCATCGAATTCGAAATACCTGACCGTGTTGACTAACAATCCAGTTTGTCGAAACGTTAGTAGAGCCACCGAAAAGTCATTGAATTAAATGGTATTAATACTTTCGTAAAACCCGTGATCGAATGGGGTAACAACCAACATCCATTGACTGTCGCGACAAAAATACAAGTTTCAAAATGTGAAAAAGCGTTCTAATAGCGCCCTATCTCCCTCGCCACAGCAATAGTTAGCCGTTGATCCAAGTAAACAATGGAGTTCGCAATGCCCCATGAAGGCAACCTGTTACAAGCGGCCGTAGTGTTCCTGCTCGCTGCCGTGCTCACCGTGCCCCTGGCCAAGCGCCTGCAACTAGGTGCGGTGCTGGGCTATCTGTTTGCCGGTGTGATCATCGGCCCGTCGGTACTCGGCCTGATCGGCAACCCGCAAAGCGTGGCGCAGTTCTCTGAATTGGGTGTGGTGCTACTGTTGTTCATCATCGGCCTGGAGCTATCGCCCAAACGCCTGTGGGTGATGCGCAAGGCCGTGTTCGGTGTCGGCCTGGCCCAGGTGCTGCTCACCGGGTTGGTCATGGGCGCGGTGGCGCTGTGGCTGTTTGGCCAGCCATGGAACAGTGCCATCGTGCTGGGCCTGGGCCTGGCGCTGTCCTCCACCGCGTTTGGCCTGCAAAGCCTGGCCGAGCGCAAGGAGCTTAACCAGCCCCACGGGCGTCTGGCTTTCGCCATCCTGCTGTTTCAGGACATCGCGGCCATCCCGCTGATCGCCCTCGTACCCTTGCTGGCCGGTGGCAGTCACCCAACCACCGAAGCCGAGGGCCTGCGCCATGGCTTGCAGGTACTGGGCAGCATCGCCGTGGTGATCATCGGCGGGCGCTACCTATTGCGTCCGGTGTTTCGCATCGTCGCCAAAACCGGCCTGCGCGAAGTATCCACCGCCACCGCGCTGCTGGTGGTGATCGGCACCGCCTGGCTGATGGAGCTGGTGGGCGTGTCCATGGCCCTGGGGGCGTTCCTCGCCGGCCTGCTGCTGGCAGATTCGGAATACCGCCACGAACTGGAATCCCAGATCGAACCCTTCAAGGGCCTGCTGCTGGGGCTGTTCTTTATCAGCGTGGGCATGGGCGCCAACCTCAGCCTGCTGCTCAGTACGCCGCTGGTGGTGATCGGCCTGACCCTGCTGTTGATCGGGTTGAAACTGCCCCTGCTGTACGCCGTTGGCCGCATGGTCGGCGATCTCAATCGCGAAAGCGCCTTGCGCCTCGGCGTGGTACTGGCAGCCGGGGGTGAATTCGCCTTCGTGGTGTTCAAGATCGGCCGCGACCAAGGCCTGTTCGAACCACACCTTTACGATGTGCTGGTGCTGACCATCACCCTGTCCATGGCCTTGACCCCGCTGTTGCTGCTGGTGTGTCCGAAGCTGTTCAAACCCAAGGTCAAGTCGGTGGAAGTGCCGGAGGAATACCGCGCCATCGAAAGCGACGCGCCCCGCGTGGTCATTGCCGGCATGGGGCGGATGGGCCAGATTGTGGCGCGGATCCTGCGGGCGCAGAACATTTCGTTTATCGCCCTCGACACCTCCGTGGAAACCATCGAGCTGACCCGCAGTTTTGGCGGTATGCCGGTGTTCTACGGTGACCCCCAGCGCCCGGAAATTCTCCACGCGGCCAAGGTCGATCAGGCGGAATTCTTCGTCATTGCCATGGACGATCCGGAGATCAACATCAAGACCGCCGCTCTGGTGCGCAGCCTCTACCCGCACATGAAGATCATCGCCCGTGCCCGTAACCGCCAGCACGTACACCGCTTGGTGGACCTGGACGCTTCACCGGTGCGCGAAACCTTCTACTCCAGCCTGGAAATGAGCCGCCGCACCCTGGTCGGCCTTGGCTTGAGCCAGGCTCAGGCCGACGCGCGCATCAACCGCTTCAAGACCCACGACCAGCAAGTGCTCGCCGCGCAACACGCAGTGTACGACGATGCAGCCAAAGTCATGCAAACCGCTCAGGAAGCCCGTACGGAACTGGCGCGCTTGTTTGAGATGGACAGGCTTGAGGAAGAGTCCGACAAGGTGTGACATGGAGAATGAACGAAATTGCGAATTTTCTGACAGAATACGCCGCAATTTCGTTCATCCCTGGAGCGCTACATGGCCACGTTCACCAAGACCGCAGTGCTGCTGGCCCTCGCGCTTACCGCCGGCAGCGTGTTCGCTGCCGCCAAGCCAACCACGCAAAAAATCTCCACCTTGGGTGGCAAGTTCACCTTCAACCTGCCCAAGGCTTACAGCGCTGACACCCTGCCCTCCGGCAAGGCTGAGGACGGCACCGCCGATACCCAGGGCACGCTGTATGCCAACTCGACAACGAAAAGTGTGGTGATCGTCGCCGAAACCGTGCGCAACGATGGGGCAACCATCAAGGATAACGACCCGCAGTTCCTCGATGGTGCCGTGGCCGATTTCGTCAAGGACCAGAGCGCCGCCCTGCCCGACTTCAAGAAGCTGGGCGAGAAGAAACTCACTTACAAGGGCCTGGGCCTGCGCCAGGTTGACAGCAGCGCTACCCAGGGCGGCGGCAAGACCTTGAACTCCACGTTCCTGGGTGGTTCCGGCAACCATCTGCTGGTGATCCAGGCGATTTCCCGGGCCGATGATGTGAAGGGGCATGCGGCATTGGTGAAGCAGATTACGGGCGGCAAGTAACCGCCCCTCCCACATTTTTTACTGCATTTCACTTCAAGCTTTTCTCTAGCCAGGCTTTCAAGTCCTGCACTTCCGCTTCGCTGATCGTGTGATTCATCCCCGGGTATTCATGAAACTCCGGCTTGAGCCCCAACCCCACCAGCACCTTATCTGCCTGCGTGGCCGAGCTGAAGGGCAGCGCCTGGTCCAGAGTGCCATGGCCGATAAAAATCGCCAGTTTGCCCATGGACGCATCAGGCTTCAGCGCAGACCTGAGTACCGGTAGCACGCTGCCACTGAGCGCGGCGATACCGCGTACCAACTCGGGTTCACGCAAGGCCACCTCGTAAGACATGATCGCGCCCTGGCTGAACCCCACCAGGAATACCCGATCGCTTTGGGTGTGGTACTTGGCGGTAGCCTTGACCACAAAGTCCTTGATCAGTCGGGCGCTGCTGAACAGTTCATCGGTCTCGCCGTTGTACTCAGGCTCATCAGTCTTGGTAAACCAACGATAACCGTGCGGTTCCACCGGCAGCGGCGCACGCACCGACAGGTAGGTCCAGGTGGATGGCAACGCGTCCTTGATACCAAACAGGTCTTCCTCGTTGCTGCCAAAACCATGCAGGAAGATCACCAGCGGCTGGTTGCGCGCATCGCTCTGGGTTTGTTCCAGGTAGGACAACGGCAAGTCGGTGTGCAAGCCGGTGTCGGCATGAACGGCGCCGGCCACCAGGGCCAATGCGAGGGCAAGCTGTTTGAGCATCGGATTTACCTCAAGGTTTGCGCAACAAATAGGTGTCCATGATCCAGCCGTTTTCCAGGCGCGCCGCCTTGCGTACCCGTTCAATCTCTTGCGCCACGTGGGCCACTTTACCGCTGATCAGGATTTCGTCAGGCGTGCCCAGGTAGGCGCCCCAGTAAATATCCAGGTCCTGATCCGCCACGCTGCGGTAGGAATCTTCTGCGTCGAGCATCACCACCAGGGTATCGGCATCACTGGCCTGCCCCGCCGCCAGGCGACGTCCCGTGGTGATTTCGACGGACTTGCCGATACGGTTCAACGGCACCTTATGCTGGGCCGCCAGCGCCTGCACGCTGGTGATGCCGGGGATCACCTCGAACTCGAACACGCACCGGCCACTGGCCAGGATCGCCTGCAAGATACGAATGGTGCTGTCGTACAGCGCAGGATCCCCCCAGGCCAGGAACGCCCCCACTTCACCGTCGGCCATTTCTTCGTTGATCATGCGCTCGAAGGTGTGCTGCTTATCGCGGTTAAGGTCCTGCACGGCGGTGGTGTAGTCGATGTCACCGCGTACGCGCTCAGGGCAATCGGCCTCGACAAAACGGTAGCCGGGCTCGGTGATGTAGGTCTGGCAGATCTCACGGCGCAGGTCGATCAGCTTGTCCTTGCTCTGGCCCTTGTCCATCAGGAAGAACACGTCGGTACGGTTCAGCGCCTTCACGGCCTGCATCGTGATGTAGTCAGGGTTGCCGGCGCCAATGCCGATGATCAGGATGCGTTTCATGGGGTGCTCTCAGTGCGGGGCGTTGATTTTGCCATGATCTGCACGTCAGGCGTGAGTTTCCAGGCGCAGGCGCCACACGCCATTGAAGCGCAACTCAGTGGCCGACAGGGGCTCGACGTCGATCCGATAGAACATCGAGACCGGGAACTGCATGACGGAGAGCATCGCGGCGCGAATCACGAACGGGTGGGTCACGGCGACTGTATGGCCGGGGTGGGTTTCGAGCGATGCGAGCCATTGGCCCACACGCGCACAGAGCTGATCCACCGACTCGCCGCCATGGGGTGCGCGGGTGCTGTCGGCGCTCCAGGCCTTTAATTCCTGGCTATCGAGTTGGCTGATGTCCTGGCCTTTCCATGAACCGAGATCAACATCGCGCAACGCCACTTCAACCTCGGCATGGGCGCCGAACAAGCCGGCTGTCTGGCGGGCCCTGGCTTCGGGGCCGCAGAGCAGGCGTGGCTGTTTTTTGTAGCGTCCGGCCAGGGAGTAAGCAGCACTTTGCCAGTCCATCGAGACGGACTCATCGTCGGGAAAACGCCCATGTTTTTGCAGAGGGGTGATGGCGTGGCAGATCAGGGTCAAACGGGTGGCGAGCATCGCACTTCACTCTGTTTTCGGTATGTTACTGCACCCCCAGTGTGAACGATGTACCTGTGGGAGGGGCTTGCCCCCTCCCACATTTAATCAGGCGGATGCACTCTCACTGAGCGGAGCGGCTGCGGCCTGAGCCTGCAACTGCGCGGCTTGCTGGCTGTATTCGCGCAGGTAGACGATAAATTCCTGCAACAGGCGGTCCCACAGTTCCAACTGGCTACGCAGATGCGAAGCGCCGACACCGGCCACCACCACGTCCATCTCCATCAACAGAAACTCACCCTGCACCGACAACCGCGCAAAGCGCCGCGAGGCATTCCACACCTGAGCCAGGCCCTCGGGCAATTCACCCTGCACCCGCAGGGCGCAGCTGTAGGTAAAGTCCACATAACTGCCCTGCTCGGCCGCCGGGTTGCCAAAGCGCACGGCAAAACCGATGCCCTGACTGGCGCTGAGCAATTGCACAACGCCGTTCTGCTCAGACTGGTTGACCCGATACCCGGCTTCCTGCAGCAGCTCGGTGAGGCTTTGAATGGATACGCTGGTGATCAGTTGAACATCGCTCATAGTGGTCTCTTCCTTGTTGATCATTGATTAAGGCGGTGTGCGAGCATCGAACCGATTAAGGTATAGCTCATCGCCAAAACCTTGGGTCAATTCATTGGAAATGACCCATCCTCATCACAACAACGGCTGACCACCTTTTTTCGATCATGCTGCATCAGTCAGATAAGCGTCGGCTATGAGACCGTCTTCGGGAGCAAGCCCCCTCCCACACGCGACAAAATCCTCCTTGCGCAACACCACCAGTGCCACCAACGACACCACCCCGGTGGCCACGTAGAAGTACCACGGCGAAGTAATGTCCCCGGTCACCTTGATCAACCAGGTGGAAATCAACGGCGCACTGCCGCCAAACACCGCCACCGGCACGTTGTATGCCACTGCAATGCCGGTGGAGCGAATCCGCGTCGGCAGCAGCTCACTCATCAACGCGTAGGTCGACGACGCATACAGCCCGAACAGAATCGCCACCGCCATCAACGGTGCGAAGAACGACGCCGGGGTCGCGGTGGGTGCCGACTTGAACAGCCAGAACATCGCCAGGGTCGCCAGCGTGCCGATCACCATCAGGAACGGCTTGCGCCCGTATTTATCGGTAAATGCCCCGCCAAACGGCATCACGAAGGCGGCCGAGAAGCTGGCAACGAACACGTAGAGCAAGGTGGTGCCGCTGTCGAACTTGAGGATCTTGGCCATGTAGGTCGAGGCGAAGGTCAGCACCAGGTAGAAGATCGAGCTGTGCAAGGTGATGATAAAGAACACCAGAGCAATCGCGCGCTTCCACTGCCAGACCTCCCGCAGCGGCGCCCGCGAGGTTTGCCCGGCGCGTTGCAGGGCTAAAAACTCGGGGCTGTCTTCAAGCTTGAGGCGGATGTACATGGAGATAAAGCCCAGGGGCGCAGCGATCAGGAACGGTACGCGCCAGGCCCATTCCTGCATGACCTCGGCGCCCAGCACCCAGGTCATGCCATTGGCCACGGCGCCGCCCAGCAACAGGCCGAGCACAGCGGTGACCATCAACCAGCAGGTGGCGAAGCCGCGGCGACCGGGCCCTGCGTATTCGGAGATAAAGCTGGTGACCGTGCCGATTTCGCCGCCCGCCGAGAAGCCCTGCACACAGCGCACCAGGATCAGCAGGATCGGCGCGGCGATGCCCAGGCTGGCGTAGGTCGGCAACAACCCCAGCATCACCGTGGAACCGGTCATCATCACCAGCGCCATGATCAGGGTTTTGCGCCGGCCGATCTTGTCTGCCAGCGGGCCGAAGAACAGCCCACCCAGAGGGCGGATAAAGAAGCTCAGGGCAAACGCGGCGAAGCTGGCCAGCAGGCTGGTGGTGGGGTCATCGGAGACGAAGAACGCCTGGCCGATATAGACCGCGAGAAACCCATAGACGCCGTAGTCGTACCACTCGATCAAGTGGCCCGAGGTGGCGCCCAGAAACGCTCGGCGGCGCTTGCGGACAGTGTCTTGTGCGGGATTGCCCATCGTGGGGACTCCTTGTCTGATTATCGATCCATGTCAAAGCGCGGCGATACTCGCTGCTTTCAACCACTGCCGCAAGTCGGTCTTGAGAATCTTGCCGTAGCTATTCTTGGGCAAGTCGCTGCGCCACACATATTTTTTCGGTTTCTTGAACGAGGCCATGCGCGCCAGGAACCAGGCGGTGAGTTCGCCCTCATCCAGGGGCTGGCCGCTGCGCGTCACCACAAATGCCACCACCGACTCGCCCCACTGAGCGTCCGGCTCGCCCACCACGCACACCTCAAACACCTGCGGATGCTGGGCCAGCACTTCCTCGACCTCACGCGGGTAGACGTTGCTGCCGCCGCTGATGATCACGTCCTTGGAGCGATCCGTCAGGGTCAGATAGCCGGCCGCGTCGAGATAGCCGATATCACCGGTCAGCAGCCAGCCGTCCACCAACGTTTGGCCAGTGGCCAGCGGGTTGCGCCAGTAGCCTTGCATCACGGTGGCGCCACGCACCGCGATTTCGCCGCGCTCGCCGGTGGGCAGTGGCTGGTGCGCGGTATCGAGAATGCGGATTTCCACACAGGACTGCGCGTGGCCCACCGAAGCGGCCAGGCTGGCCCAGTCGGGGCGTTGGCGATCGGCAATCACTGCACGGGGCAACACGCTGATGGTCATCGGGCTCTCGCCCTGGCCGTAGATCTGCACCAGGCGCGGCCCGAAGGTGTCGGCGGCTTCACGCAGATCGGCCAGGTACATCGGGCCGCCGCCATACACGATGGTCTTGATGCCTGCGCCGTGATAATCCTGGCGCCGTGCCTGCTCGACCATGCGCTTGACCATGGTCGGCGCGGCAAACAGCGACACATTGCCCACCTGCTCGGCCAGCCCGAACAGCTCGGCGGCGTCGAAGCCATGGGAGGCCGGCACCACATGGCGTGCGCCGCAGCGCACATGGATGAAGTTATACAGGCCAGCACCGTGGGACATCGGCGCGGCATACACTGCCGCATCGTCGGCGCTGACCGCATCGACATCTGTGGCGTAGCACAGCGACATGGCGACCAGGTTGCCGTGGGACAGCATTACACCCTTGGAGCGCCCTGTCGTGCCGGAGGTATAGAACAGCCAGGCGAGGTCCTGGTCGTGGCGTGGCACCGGTTGTTCCAGGGTCGGCCAGCCAGTGTCGGGAGGTAAAAAGTGGCCGTCCAGCTCTTTGCAGCGCGGGGGCAGATCCCGCGAAGAGAACACCCGGCCGCCATCGGTAAAGATCAAGCGTGCCTCGGCATTATCGGCAATCCACGCCGCTTCGCTGGGATGCAGTTTGGCATTGATCGGCACTGCCACGGCGCCCATCCACCAGATGGCGTAGAGCAACTCCAGGTAGTCGCAGCTGTTTTTCATCAGCAGCGCCACCGCGTCCCCCGGCACCAGGCCGTGCTGGTCCACCAGGTGCGCGGCGCGTTGGCGCACGTGGGCGGCGAAGGTGGCGTAGTCGGCCACTTGGGTGGTGCCGTTGAACAGCGCCGGGCGTTGCGGGGCCCGACGCTGGGTGTCGTGCAGCCAGTTGGCAATGTTCATGGCTCAGCTCCGGCGTGCCTGCAGGACCGATGCGTAGTTGGCCACCGCCATGCCGCCCATGTTGAACACCAGGCCGAACTCCGGGTTGGGCACCGCCAGGCCAATCGGTTCGCCGGTCAATTGCCGGAACGCCAAGGCGTGCATGGACACCCCCGTTGCACCGACCGGATGCCCCTTGGCCTTGAGCCCGCCGGAAAGGTTGACCGGCAAGCGCCCGCCGGCACGCACCACGCCGCTGTCGAGCACGCGATGCCCTTCGCCTTTGGGCGCCAGGCCCATGGCTTCGTAGATCAGCAGCTCGGCAATGGTGAAACAGTCGTGCACCTCGGCGAAACTCAGGTCTGCCAGGGTCACATTCGCTGTGCGCAGCGCTGCATGGATCGCTCGTTGCGGGCCTTCAAAGGCGAGGATGTCGCGCTGGGCGATGGGCAAGGTGTCATTGACCTGGGTCATCGCCCGGATCTGCACCTCGCGGCGAAACGCCCGCGCACGTTTGGGTGACGCCAGAATAATCGCGGCGGCGCCGTCGCTGATCAGCGAGCAGTCCGTCAGACGCAGGGAGTCGGCCACGAACGGGTTGCTCTGGGACACGTTGTTGCAGTGCTCGAAATTCATCTCCCGATGCATCTGCGCCAGCGGGTTGGCCATGGCATTGGAGTGGTTTTTGGTGGCGATGGCCGCCATCGAGCCCAGCGGACAGTGGTAGCGCTCGGCGTATTGGCGGGCGGCGCGGCCGAACAATTGCGGGAAACTCAGGCCGGCTTCGGCCGGGTCGTTCTGATAGCCGGCGCCGGCCAGGGCTTGGGTGACCGCGGCGGTGCTGGTGTGAGTCATCTTTTCGGCGCCCACCACCAGCACCAACTCGGCGCTGCCGGAGAGAATCGCATTGACTCCCGCCTGGATCGCCGCCGAACCCGAAGCGCAGGCGTTTTCGCAGCGGGTGGCAGGTTTGAAGCGCAGCCCGGGGTCGGCCTGCAACAGCAACGAGGCGGCAAAACCGTCGGGCACCAGCCCAGAGTTGAAATGCCCCAGGAACAGCGCGTCGATTTGCGACGCATCAATCGCAGCGTCACTCAGGGCTTCACGGGTAACCTGGACGATCAGGTCTTCCAGCGTGGTGCCTTCCAGGCGACCAAAGCGGGAGTGACCAGCGGCAACAATGGAGACGCAATCAGCAGGCATAATCAATTTCTTCTGTTCTTGATCCGGACTTTACTTACAATGACCCACCCCGGGTCCCGCGCCAATTCGTGTAACTACTTACATGGGTAAGTAGCGCACCAGGGCATTGAACAACGAGGCAGGATGCCCCATGAACGCGCTTGCACAGCAATTTCCCGACCTCGAACGCCTGGCGTTCAAGCTGTCCCCTGCCCCGCAGATCGTCACCAGCGACCGGGTAATACTCGACTGCAACGATGCCTTCCTGAAGCTGTTCGGCTATACACGCCAGGCACTGGTCAATCAGTTGACCCTTCTGATCTACCCGTCCCAGGCCGACTACCATGCCATCGGCAAGCGCAGCCATGACTGGCTGCTCGACAGCGACAACGGCTTTTATTCCGATGAGCGCTTCATGCAGCACCACAATGGCGAAGTGTTCTGGGCCAAGTCCCACGGCTACACCCTCACCCCCCAAGACCCGTTCAAGCTGATGATCTGGCACTTCGAACGCCTGGACCGTCTGCATCAGGGCACTGGCGACCTCACGCCGCGGGAGCGGGAAATCGCCATGCACATCGTCAATGGTTTCAAGTCCAAGGAAATCGCCCTGCGCCTGGCGATTTCCCACCGCACGGTGGAAGTGCACCGGGCGCGGCTGATGAAGAAGTTGCAGGCCAAGACCGTGGTGGAGTTGGTGTCGAAGATCATTATGGTGGCGTGACAGGTAACGGCTATTGAACAGGTTACCCACCCACATCTGAGCACATTTCAATCCGGCAGCCGATTCAGCTGCCTTATCCACCTTTTCAGCTTTCCCGGCTGAGCCGCCCCGCTGTTTCAGCCGGGATCCTCCCACCCTATGGCACAAAATAGCGTCACAAGATCCCCCATGGACCCGTGCCCCCATGCAAACCACCAACACCGTCCTGATGATTCGCCCGGCGCGCTTTGCCTTCAACCCGGATACCGCGATCAACAACCGTTTTCAACGCCCGCCGCCGGACCCGCTCAGTGCACAGCACAAAGCGCTGAAAGAATTCGACGGCTATGTCGACACCCTGCGCAGTCACGGCGTGGAAGTGCTGGTGGTGCAGGACACCCCGGCACCTCACACACCGGACTCGATCTTCCCCAACAATTGGTGGAGCAGCCACGCCGACGGCAGCCTGGTGCTTTACCCCATGCAAGGCCAGAACCGACGGCTGGAGCGCAACAAAGGCGTGCTGCAAGTTCTGGAGCAGCGCTTTGCGATCAACACCACCATCGACCTCAGCCACCTGGAACAACAGGACATCTTCCTCGAAGGCACCGGCAGCATGGTGCTCGACCGCCAGCACCGCATCAGCTACGCCTGCCACTCCGGGCGCACCCATCACGCGGCGCTGCGCCAGTTTGCCGAACGTCTGGACTACCAACTCTGCGTGTTCCACGCCCTGGACCGCCACCACGCACCGATCTACCACAGCAACGTGATGATGAGCGTCGGTCGCGACCTCGCAGTGGTGTGCCTGCAAGCCCTGCCCGACGAGCGCGAGCGCCTGGCCCTGGAACGCTCACTGCGCGACACCGGCAAGGACATCCTCGCCCTCGACTTCGACCAGTTAGAAGCCTTCGCCGGCAACATGCTCGAAGTCCACGACCGTGACGGCCAGCCATTGCTGGTGATGTCTGCCAGCGCCTGGCGCGCGTTGCAACCGGCGCAGCGCCAGCAGGTGGAGCGCCATACGCGACCATTGGTGGTGAATATCGAAAACATCGAACGCATCGGCGGCGGCAGTGCCCGTTGCATGTTGGCCGAAGTGCATCTGCCGATCCGCCCCTCATTTCAATAAGGAGTCTTGCCATGACCCGTTATATCGACGTCAACGACCTCAGCTACCTGGTTTCGCAAAAAGGTTTGCAAACCTGCATCACCGAGATGGCCGAGTACATCCGTGCCGACTACCTGCGCTGGCAGGACTTCGAGAAATGCGCACGCCTGGCCAACCATTCACCGGATGGCGTGATCGAGTTGATGCCCGTCTCGGACGCCTCGCTGTATGCGTTCAAATACGTCAACGGCCACCCGAAAAACACCCTGGCCGGTATGCTGACCGTGATGGCCTTTGGCGCCTTGGGCGATGTGGATACCGGCAAACCCGTGCTGCTGGCGGAAATGACCCTGACTACCGCCATCCGCACCGCTGCCACCTCGGCCCTGGTCGCCCGCTACCTGGCGCGCGAAAACAGCCGCAGCATGGCGTTGATCGGCAACGGCTGCCAAAGCGAATTCCAGGCCCTGGCCTTCTACGCCATGCTTGGCATTAACGAAATTCGCCTGTTCGATATCGACGCCAAGGCCACCGCCAAACTCGCCGCCAACCTCAAGGCGTTCCCGGCGATCAAGGTGATCCTGGCTGACAGCGTGGCCGACGCGGTCAAAGGCGCGGATATCGTCACCACCGTCACTGCCGACAAGGCTTATGCAACCATCCTCACCGACGAGATGATCGAACCGGGTATGCACCTCAATGCCGTGGGTGGCGATTGCCCGGGCAAGACCGAGCTGGACCGGCGCATCGTCGAACGTGCCCGGGTGATCGTGGAGTACGAACCGCAAAGCCGCATCGAAGGTGAGATCCAGCACATGCCTGAGGATTCGCCGGTGACCGAGTTGTGGCAAGTGATCAACGGCCAGAAGCCCGGCCGCGAGAATGCGCGCCAGATCACCCTGTTCGACTCGGTGGGGTTTGCCATCGAAGACTACTCGGCCCTGCGCTATGTACTGGACGTCGCCAAGGCGTTGGACGTGGGCAGCGAGCTGGAACTGGTACCCGACCTGGCTGACCCCAAAGACCTGTTTGCCCGCCTGGCCCGGCAGCCGGTCGCACAGCACAAAAAGCGCGCCTGAGACCGCTCTGGCCTGCCGCTTTGCGTCGAGGGCGGGCCGGACTTTGCTGGATTAAAAGCCGATTCGGCGGGTGCAACAGCCGATTGCGCTGCATTGTCGGTTTTAACAGCGCAATTTGCGCTTTGTGCAGGGGGTAAACGACACAAAAAACGCACCATCATGAAGCATTCTCTGCTCCCAGTTATTCACTGCCCTGACATCAATTACAAAATATAGGGACCTCCACATGACTCCACTGCGATCACTCTTCGCTGCGTTGCTGTTGCCTCTGTGCGCCACCGCCGCCCACGCCCAGGACTGGAAAGAAATCCGTTTTGGCGTGTTCCCCGAATACCCACCCTTCGAATCCGTGGCCGCCGACGGCAGCCTGCAAGGCTTCGATATTGAACTGGGCAACGCCATCTGCGCCAAGCTCGAAGTGAAATGCACCTGGGTGCACAATGAATTCGACGGCATGATCCCGGCCCTGCGTGCGCGCAAGTTCGACGCCATCATGTCCTCCATGGCCGTGACCCCGGCTCGCGAAAAAGTCATCGACTTTACCGATCGCCTGTTCCTCAGCCCCACCTCGGTGATCACGCGCAAAGGCGCCGACTTCGGCGATACCCCGGAATCGCTCAAGGGCAAGCAGGTCGGCGTGCTGCAAGGCTCGCTGCAGGAAGCCTACGCCCGAGCGCACCTGGCCAGGCTGGGTGCGCAGATCAAGGCGTACCAGTCTCAAGAGCAGAACTACGCCGACCTGCAAAACGGGCGCCTCGACGCCACCCTGACCGACAAACTCGAAGCCCAGCTCAACTTCCTGTCCAAGCCCGAAGGCGCCGACTTCAAGACCGGCCCGGCCTTCAAGGACCCGACCCTGCCGCTGGACATCGCCATGGGCCTGCGCAAGAACGACCAGGCACTGCGTGAGCTGATCAATAAAGGCATCGCCGCCGTCCAGGCCGATGGCACTTACGCGCAGATCCAGAAGAAATACTTCGGCGATCAAGATATCTACAACGAATAACTAAGCCATCGACCTCCCTGTGGATGCAGCTTTTGTGGGAGGGGGGCTAGCTCCCGATAGCAGTGGTCAGTCATTGAAAATATTGACTGAACCACCGCTATCGGGAGCAAGCCCCCCCTCCCACACAAATCGGTTCCCCACAAAGATGGTGTGTGTGCCTTTTAGAGATCTTCCCATGAACGAACTCCTCAACCTGCAAGGCTACGGCCCGATGCTGGCCCAGGGTGCCTGGATGACGCTCAAGCTGGCCTTCCTCGCCCTGGCCCTGAGCCTAACCCTGGGCCTGGTCGCCGCCGGCGCCAAGCTATCCAGCGCCAGATGGCTGCGCGTACCGGCCACGCTCTACACCACGCTGATCCGCAGCGTGCCGGACCTGGTGTTGATCCTGCTGATCTTCTATAGCCTGCAACTGTGGCTCAACGACCTGACTGAAGTGTTCGGCTGGGAGTACTTTGAAATCGACCCGTTCACCGCCGGGGTGGTCACCCTGGGATTTATCTACGGCGCGTATTTCACCGAGAACTTCCGTGGCGCGATCCTCAGCGTACCGGTGGGCCAGTTGGAAGCCGCGACGGCTTATGGCCTGAGCCGCTGGCAGCGCTTCCACCTGGTGCTGTTCCCACAACTGATGCGTTTTGCCCTGCCGGGCCTGGGCAATAACTGGCTGGTGCTGCTCAAGTCCACGGCGCTGGTGTCGATCATCGGCCTGTCAGACCTGGTCAAGGCCGCGCAAAACGCCGGCAAGTCCACCAGCGAGCCACTGTACTTCCTGATCCTCGCGGGCCTGGTGTACCTGCTGATCACTACCCTCTCCAACCGCATCTTCAAGCGCCTCGAACGGCGCTATAACCTGGGCATCAAGGGGATGGCGCGATGATCGAACTGTTCCAGCAATACGGCCTGGCCTACCTGTTCAGCGATGGCAGCGGCTTGTCCGGCGTCGCCATGACCGTGTGGCTGTTCATCATCTCGGTGGTGCTCGGTTTTTGCCTGTCGATCCCCCTGGCACTGGCGCGGGTTTCGCAGCACGTCTGGCTGCGCTGGCCGGTGGAGGTCTACACCTACCTGTTCCGCGGCACGCCGCTGTATATCCAGTTGCTGATTTGCTACACCGGGCTGTACAGCCTGGAGGTGGTGCAGGACAACGCCCTGCTCAACCAGTTTTTCCGCAATGCGCTGAACTGCACCTTGTTGGCGTTTGTGCTCAACACCTGTGCCTACACCGTGGAGATCTTCGCCGGGGCGATCCGCAATATTCCCCACGGCGAAATCGAAGCGGCACGCGCCTATGGCCTGCACGGCTGGCGGCTGAATCTGTTCGTGGTGGTACCCGCCGCATTGCGCCGCGCATTGCCGGCCTACAGCAATGAAATGATCCTGATGCTGCACGCCACGTCACTGGCGTTTACCGCCACCGTTGCCGACATCCTCAAGGTCGCCCGCGATGCGAATGCCGAAACCTTCCTGACCTTTCAGGCGTTTGGTATCGCCGCCCTGCTCTACATGCTGCTGTCCTTTGCACTGGTGGGCCTGTTTCGGCTGGCCGAACGTCGCTGGATGCGTTTTCTTGTTCCTACCCGAGGCTAACCCATGAATCAGTCCGCGCAGGCCCTGGCCGTTTATCCGGTGGATGTACCGGTTGTCGAAACTGCAACTGCCGCCATCAAGCTTCAAGTCGAAGGCATTCACAAACGCTACGGCGAACACGAAGTGCTGAAAGGTGTGTCCCTCAATGCCCGTCAAGGCGATGTGATCAGCCTGATCGGCGCCAGCGGCTCGGGCAAAAGCACCATGCTGCGTTGCATCAACTTTCTTGAACAGCCGGACGCCGGGGTCATCACCCTGGACGGCATCAGCATCGAAATGCAGCAAGGCCGCGCCGGCACCCGCGCGCCGCACCAGGCACAACTGCAAAACCTGCGCACGCGCCTGGCCATGGTGTTCCAGCACTTCAACCTGTGGAGTCACATGACGGTGCTGGAAAACATCACCATGGCCCCGCGCCGGGTGCTGAATGTGAGCGCCGCCGAGGCGGAAAAACGTGCGCGCCTGTACCTGGACAAAGTCGGCTTGCCAAACCGCGTGGCGGATCAATACCCGGCGTTCCTCTCGGGTGGCCAGCAGCAGCGTGTGGCGATTGCGCGGGCATTGGCGATGGAGCCGGAGATTATCCTGTTCGACGAACCGACCTCAGCCCTCGACCCGGAACTTGTAGGCGAAGTGCTCAAAGTCATACAGACGTTGGCCGAGGAAGGCCGTACCATGCTGATGGTCACCCACGAAATGGGCTTTGCCCGCCAGGTGTCCAGCCAAGTGCTGTTCCTGCATCAGGGCCGAGTCGAGGAACACGGCAGCGCCGAGATCCTCGACCACCCTAACAGCGAACGCTTGCAGCAATTTCTTTCCAACCGTTTGAAGTGAACTCATGGATACCAAGGCCAACGGACCCCACTCCTCCCCTGCGCTGGATCGCATCGACGAGGCGATCATCGATGTGCTCAGGCACCAGGGGCGCATCACCTATGAAAAACTCTCGTCGCTGGTGCACCTGACCCCCAGGCCATGCCTGGAGCGGGTGCGCAAGTTGGAGCGACGCGGGGTGATCCGTGGGTATGGGGCGATCATCGATGTGCAGATGGTCTCACCAGGGCTGTCGCTGCTGGTGCTGGTGGCCTTGTCCAACCAGAGCGGGCGCTCGGCGCAAAAGGCCTTCGAAGCCTGCGTCAAAGCCTGCCCGCAGGTGTTCGAATGCCAGTTGATCAGCGGGCCGTTCGACTACAGCCTGCGTATGCGCTGCCGGGATATGGAGCATTACCGGGTGCTGACGGAGATCTGGTTGAACAATGATGAGTTGCACATTGATAAGTTGGTGGCCCATCCAGAGTTGGCAGTAGTCAAGAACACTGCGACCGAACTGGCCTGATACCCACTCCCCCAGGCTGCGAAAACCAAATGTGGGAGCTGGCTTGCCTGCGATAGCGGTGCATCAGTCACCCCACATCTGACTGGTCGACCGCTATCGCAGGCAAGCCAGCTCCCACATTGACCGGGTTTGCAATTCTTTTGCCTGGCTTGGCCCCCACCAGCTTCGCCTGCCCATCCTTCTGCTTGCCCGTACGCGCCTCGCTGATCAGCCCCGGGATCAACTTGCCCTCCGGCAAATTCTTCCAGAAGCGGCTGGGCAAGTGCCCTTCCATCACCTTGGGATTCAGCCGCGCCGGGTTGAAGATGTGACTGTAGTAGGTCAGCCACATCGCACTGTGGGGGTCGTCAACATTCTGCGCCAGTTGCTGCCACGCCTCGGGGCAGCGGCGCTGATGAATCAACTGCTCGCCGTCGTAATACACCCCGTCCAGTGGCGTGGCGATCATCCAGCGATGGCGGCCCATGCGCCCGACAAAATGCTGGCTGGCGCTTTTAAGAATGTCGTGGGCCGGTTCATGCCAGGCCACGTATTCAGGAAGTTCGGGCCCCGCCTCGGCCGGCAGGGCAATAAAGCGCACAAACGCATGCAGGTGATGGGCCTCGCGGCTGACTTGCTTGATGCGTCGCTGCAACTCGCTGCCCAGCTTGTCCCCCGCCAGCATCGCGGTGCGATCACCGTGGCTGACCCGCCACAGCACTTCATACAGCAGGCTCCAGCGTTGATCACCGTGATAACAGGCGGCAGACTCCAGCAACTCCAACAGCGCCTTGGGAATCCGTGCCTGGAAGGGCCCCAACCCTGACGGGATCGACTCATCGGTAGCGAACAGGTCAGCTGCTTGCGCCTCGCCCCAGCTCACCTGGCTGGGGTCGACCTGATGGCTGAGCAGCCAGCGCGCCTGTTCGCGCCAAGTGCTGAACAGGTTGTCGCATTCCAGACTGATCATCCCCACAGCCCCATCTGTTGCGGTTGCGGACGGTCGCGCAATTGTTCGCGCAGTAACACGCTGGTGCTGTCGGCCTGTTGCGGGTGGTAGTCACTGGTGATGAAGAACGGTTTGGCCTTGGCCAGAACGCAGCGCATACGCGCCAGGTCTTCGAAGCGGATCTTGCGCTCGCGGCGCAGGTCCACCAGGCGTTGGGTGGTACGCAGGCCAATACCGGGGATGCGCGCAATCAGGGTGGGCTCTGCGCGGTTCAGGTCCAGGGGGAATACTTCGCGATGCTCCAGGGCCCAGGCCAGCTTGGGGTCGATATCCAGGGCCAGGTGGCCGGGGCCGGCAAACAGCTCCCTGGCGCTGAAACCGTAGCTGCGCAGCAGGAAGTCGGCCTGGTACAAGCGGTGCTCGCGCATCAACGGCGGCGCGGCCAGGGGCACGCTTTTCGGGCTGTTGGGGATGGGGCTGAACGCCGAGTAGTACACGCGGCGCAGCTTGAAATTGCCATACAACGCCTCGGCACCGTGGAGGATGGTGCTGTCATCGGTGTCGTCGGCGCCGACGATCATCTGCGTGCTCTGCCCGGCCGGGGCGAAACGCGGGGCGCGAGGCTCGTTGAACACCGTCTGCTCGCCGGTGTAGATGGTCTGCATCGCCTGCTTGATCGACACAATCTGCTTCTCCGGCGCCAGGGTCTGCAGGCTGGCCTCGGTGGGCAGTTCGATATTCACGCTCAGGCGATCGGCATAACGACCAGCCTCGGCAATCAATGCAGGATCCGCATCGGGAATGGTCTTGAGGTGGATATAGCCGCGAAAGTCATGCTCTTCGCGCAGCAGTTTGGCGACCCGCACCAATTGCTCCATGGTGTAGTCCGACGAACGGATGATGCCGGAGCTGAGAAACAGCCCGCTGACGCAATTGCGCTTGTAGAAATCCAGGGTCAGGGTGACCACCTCTTCCGGGCTGAAACGCGCACGGGGCACGTCGCTGGAACGGCGGTTGACGCAATACTGGCAGTCGTAAAGGCAGAAGTTGGTAAGCAACACCTTGAGCAGCGACACGCAACGGCCATCGGGCGTGTAGCTGTGGCAGATGCCCATGCCGTCGGTGGAACCCAACCCCGCCTTGCCCTCGGAGCTGCGCTTGGGCGCGCCGCTGCTGGCGCACGACGCGTCGTACTTGGCGGCGTCGGCGAGGATGCTGAGTTTTTCGATCAACTGCATGACGGGCTACCGATACTGGTTTTTTGTACAGTACCAATAGCCGCACGTTGTCACAAGTGCCGTCTGTAGGAGGGGCAGATCAGCTGGCGGTTGCCAGGAGCAGGTCCTGCACCGAACGGCCCTTGTCACGGTTTCGATCGTTCTCATACAACGACGCCGCAATCTCATCGGCCCGAATCGGCAGCACCGACAGCAAGGTATCGCTCAAGCCATGGCTGGCCTGGCTGAAGCCCTGGATGTAGATACCCGCCTTGCAGCGCTCGTCGGTGACGATGCGGTAGTCGCGGGCCACTTCGAAGTCGCCCATGTAGGCTTGCAGCGGCGCCAACAGTTCGCGGTGCATCTGGCGCTCATAGCCGGTGGCGAGGATCACGGCGTCGTAGTGGTTGACGCTGGTTTCGCCCGTGGCGTTGTTGCGCAATACCAGTTCGATACCCAGCGGCCCGGGCGTGGCCTTCTCCACCACGGTCATGGTGCGGAACGCCTGGCGGGCGATGCCGGAAACTTTCTGACGGTAGAAAATCCCGTAGATGCGCTCGATCAGGTCCAGGTCCACCACCGAATAGTTGGTGTTCTGGTACTCGGCGACCAAACGCTCGCGTTCGGCCCCCACTTGCTGGAACACCAGGTCGGTAAACGCCGGCGAGAACACTTCGTTGACGAACGGGCTGTCATCGGCCGGCTTGAGCGCCGAGCCGCGCAGGATCATATCGACCTGCACCGACGGGAAGCTGTCATTGAGGTCGATAAAGGCTTCGGCCGCGCTCTGGCCGCCGCCGATCACCGCGATGCGCATGGCCTTGCCATCCACGCAAGGCTGGCTCGCCATGCGCTCCAGATACTGGGAATGATGGAACACGCGGCTGTCACCCTTGAGCGCCTTGAACGCTTCGGGGATGCGCGCAGTGCCGCCGGCGCTGACCACCACCGAGCGGGTGGTACGCACATGCTGCTCGCCCTGGGCATCGCGGGAAATGACGCGCAAGGCCTCCAC
Organism: Pseudomonas sp. W15Feb34; assembly: GCF_023127765.1. Lineage (NCBI taxonomy): Bacteria > Pseudomonadati > Pseudomonadota > Gammaproteobacteria > Pseudomonadales > Pseudomonadaceae > Pseudomonas > Pseudomonas sp. W15Feb34. Next base: position 25,853 of record NZ_SPKN01000007.1, on the reverse strand, counting down.
CTGCTGCTGATGCAGGATCGGTTCGATGGCCAGCACTTCCTCACCGTAGTTGGCCTGGGCCTGGAACTGCCCGGCCACCCAGCGCAGGTAGTCGTTGTACTCCATACGGCAGGGGTAGAAGGTGCCCAGGTTGATGAAGTCCACCAGGCGATCGTGAGCCTTGAGGTAATTGACGAAGGAGTACGGGCTCGTGGGGTTGCGCAGGGTCACCAGGTCCTTGAGGAAAGAGATCTGCAGCTCACTTTGGGTCACCAGCGTATTGCCGTGCCAGCGGTAGTCGGCCTGTTTGTCGAGAAACAGCACGTCCAGCTTGCCCTGGGCCTTTTCACGCTCCTGCAGGGCGATGGCCAGCGCCAGGTTCGAAGGGCCGAAGCCGATACCGATCAGGTCGTGAACCGCGGGCGAAGCAATTGCCTGTGTCATTCCAGTGTCCTCTGGATAAGCCCCTTGGCGGTGGGGCGGGAATACCTTCATGGCCTGAACAACAGGCCGTGTGTTGATAGGAAACGAGGACAGTGAAATAAAATTTAACCAACTGGCGATCAGTGCGCTTCCCACTCACGCATACGCACCCGGCAATGCTTCATGGCGTTGACGATGTGTTTTTCCACCAGGCTGCGGGAAATCCCCAGGCGCTCGGCGATTTGCACATGGGACAGGCCCTCGAGCTTGCGCAGCAGGAAACTGTCGCGACACGCCGCCGGCAACTCGGCCAGGGCGCGCTCAAGCATCTCCAGGCGCTGGTTGTGGTCATGACTGGCGTGGGGTGAACAGGGGGCGAAGCGTTCTTCGCTGTCCAGCACCTCAAGAGGCTCGGACTGACGCAAGGCGTTGCGCCGGTGGCCGTCGATCACCAGGTTCAAGGCCGTGCGGTACAGGAAGGCGCGGGGCTGTTCGATCGGGATGTCGCTGGAACGCTCCAGCACCCGAACATAAGCGTCATGCACCACATCTTCGGCCACCTGACGGTTGCCCAGCTTGGCGTTCAGGAAACACACCAGCTCGCGATAGTAGTTTTCCAACATGACTCCTGGCCCCATGGCCGTGGTGCTAACGATGCCAGCCCGTGTAGGAGCGAGCCCATCGATGATGGCAGTTTGAGTGCGTGCAATTTATAGTAATTCTCATCTACTTTTAAAGGAGTCTTGCACCAACGGTGCATTTTTTTTCGTCGCACGAGCTGTTACCACATGTGTAACAACCTAAATTCCCGAGCATTTTTCTCGTATAACTGTCAACTCCCCGCTCCTGCGGTCAACACCTCCTGGCTGGAACCAAGACATGAAACGCCCTCGACCTGCCCGACGCGCCCTGCTTGTGCTGGCGTGCCTGCTCCCCATCCTTGTGGTGGCTGCCTGGCAAGTGCTGCCGTCGGGCCGCGACAGCCTACCCACGGTCACCGTAACCCGCGGCGACATTGAAAATAGCGTTACGTCACTGGGCACCCTGCAACCGCGCCGTTATGTGGACGTGGGTGCCCAGGCGTCCGGACAGATTCGCAAGATCCATGTGGAGGCCGGTGATCAAGTCAAGGAAGGCGATCTGCTGGTGGAAATCGATCCCGCCACGCAACAGGCCAAGCTCGACGCCAGCCGCTATTCCATTGAAAACCTCAAGGCGCAGTTGCAGGAACAGAAAGCCCAGCACGAACTCGCACGCCAGAAATACCAGCGCCAGCAACGCTTGGTTGCAGGCAACGCCACCCGCGAAGAAGATGTGCAAACCGCCAAAGCCGAACTGAGTGCCACCCAAGCCCGTGTCGATATGTTCCAGGCACAGATCCGCCAAGCCCAGGCCAGCCTGCGCAGTGACGAGGCCGAACTGGGCTATACGCGGATTTACGCGCCCATGAGCGGCACCGTCGTGGCGGTAGATGCGCGAGTCGGCCAAACCCTCAACGCCCAACAACAAACGCCGCTGATCCTGCGCATCGCCAAATTGTCGCCGATGACCGTATGGGCCGAAGTGTCCGAAGCCGATATCAGCCACGTCAAACCGGGCATGAGCGCCTATTTCACCACCCTCGCCGGCGGCAACCGGCGCTGGACCAGCACCGTACGCCAGATCCTGCCGATCCCGCCCAAGCCGCTCAATGAAGCCAGCCAGGGCAGTGGCAGCCCCACCAGCACGAGCAAAACCGGTAGTGGCCGCGTAGTGCTGTACACCGTACTGCTGGATGTGGACAACACTGACAATGCACTGATGGCCGAAATGACCACCCAGGTGTTTTTCGTAGCCAGCCAGGTCAAGGACGCTTTCACCATCCCGGTCGCAGCGCTGCTCGGCAGCCAAGGCACCGACAAGCAGATCGCGCGGGTCGTGACCAAAAACGGTGCCATCCAGAAGCGAGAAGTACAGCTGGGTATCAGTGACCGCCTGCGAGTTGAAGTGTTGGATGGCCTGGACGAAGGCGATCACCTGTTGATCGGCCCCGCCAGCAGCAGCGGGGGTTGACGTGACCACACCACTGATCGAACTCAAGAACATCCGCAAATCCTACGGCGGCGGCGACAGCCCGCAGGTCGACGTATTGCGCGGGATCGACCTGTCGATCCATGCAGGAGAGTTCGTTGCCATCGTCGGCGCCTCGGGCTCCGGCAAATCCACACTGATGAACATCCTCGGTTGCCTCGACCGCCCCACCGTGGGCGACTACCTGTTCGCCGGGGAAAACGTCGCGCACCTGGACAGCGACGCACTGGCCTGGCTGCGCCGCGAAGCCTTTGGTTTCGTGTTCCAGGGCTACCACCTGATCCCGTCCGGCTCGGCCCAGGAAAACGTCGAGATGCCGGCGATCTATGCCGGCATCGGCGCTGCCGAACGCCATGCCCGCGCCAAGGCTCTGCTGACCCGCCTGGGCCTGGCCGATCGCACCAACAACCGCCCGCACCAGCTCTCCGGTGGTCAGCAGCAGCGCGTCTCGATTGCCCGTGCGTTGATGAACGGCGGGCATATCATCCTTGCCGACGAACCCACCGGTGCCCTCGACAGCCACAGCGGTGCCGAGGTGATGGTGCTGCTGGATGAATTGGCGAGCCAGGGCCACGTGGTTATCCTGATTACCCACGACCGCGAAGTCGCGGCGCACGCCAACCGCATCATCGAGATCAGCGACGGCCTGATCATCAGCGATTCGGCGTTGAGCCCCCCCCACGTGCCCGTCACGGCCGGCAGCGACGCATTGCAAGCCGTGGACCTGCGCCAGCGCCTGGCCGACGGCGCCGAACACAATGGTGCCTGGAAAGCCGAGCTGCTGGACGCGGTGCAGGCGGCGTGGCGGGTGATGTGGATCAACCGCTTCCGCACCGCGCTGACGCTGCTGGGGATCATCATCGGCGTGGCGTCGGTGGTGGTGATGCTGGCAGTGGGCGAAGGCAGCAAGCGCCAGGTCATGGCGCAGATGGCGGCCTTCGGCTCCAACATCATCTACCTGAGCGGTTTTTCGCCTAACCCGCGCACACCGCCAGGTATCGTGACCCTCAATGATGTGGCCGCATTGGCTACATTGCCCCAGGTCAAGCGCATCATGCCGGTGAACGGCACCTACGCCGGTGTTCGCTTCGGCAACGTCGATTACATGGCCTATGTGGGCGGTAACGACACCAACTTCCCGGACATCTTCAACTGGCCAGTGGCCGAGGGTAGCTACTTTACCGAAGCCGACGAGCGCGCCGGGGCCACGGTGGCGGTGATCGGTCATCGCGTGCGCGAAAAGCTGTTCAAAGGCCAGCTAGACCCCATCGGCCAATACATCCTGATCGAAAACGTGCCCTTCCAGGTGATTGGCGTGTTGGCGGAAAAAGGCTCCAGCTCCGGCATGCAAGACAGCGATGACCGTGTCGCCATTCCCTATACCGCCGCCAGCGTGCGCCTGTTCGGCACCTATAACCCCGAATATGTTGCCATTGCCGCCGCCGATGCGCGCAAGGTGCAAGAGGCCGAGCAAGCCATCAGTCAGCTTATGCAAACGCTGCACGGCGGCAAACGCGACTTCCACCTGACGAACGACGCCGCGATGATCCAGGCCGAAGCGCGGACCCAGAACACCCTGTCGCTGATGCTCGGCTCGATTGCCGCGATTTCCCTGCTGGTGGGCGGTATCGGCGTGATGAATATCATGTTGATGACCGTGCGCGAACGCACCCGCGAAATCGGCATCCGCATGGCCACCGGGGCGCGCCAGCGCGACATCCTGCGCCAGTTCCTCACCGAGGCGGTGATGCTCTCGGTGGTCGGCGGTCTGTTCGGAATCGCCCTGGCATTGCTGGTGGGCGGCGTGCTGGTGCTGGCCGAAGTGGCGGTGCAGTTTTCCCTGGTGGCGGTGTTCGGCGCGTTTGGCTGTGCGCTGGTCACCGGCGTCGTATTCGGCTTTATGCCGGCCCGTAAAGCTGCCCGGCTCGATCCGGTTAAGGCATTGACCAGTGAATAAACGATCCATCGCACCGCACCTGTCGACGCTCAGCCTGTGCCTGTTGCTCAATGCCTGTGCCGGCACTTCGCCTGCCCTCGACAGCGGCATTGCCGCGCCGGCCGCCTGGCAATATGCCGAGCGCGACGCCGACCAGGCCACCAACCAGCGTTGGTGGACGCAGTTTGGCAGCCCTGTGCTGAACCGCCTGATCGATCAGGCCCGCCGTGACAGCTTTGATGTGGCTGCGGCCATGGCGCGGGTGCGGCAGGCCCAGGCGACAGCGGTGATTGCCGGCGCACCGTTACTGCCCGAGGTGAAGTTCAACCTCAGCGCCAGCCGTCAAAGACTGTTGCGCGGCAGCGGCAACTCGGATCTGGACGCCACCGAGAGCAACAAGACGGTCAATAACTATGATGCCAACCTCACGGCCAGCTACGAAATCGACTTCTGGGGTGGCCGCGCCGCTGCGCGAGACAGCGCTGTGCATAGCCTGCACGCCAGTGAGTTCGATCAGGCCAACGTGGAGTTGACCTTGCTCAGCAATGTCGCCGACCGCTATGCGCAAACCCTGGCCGCGCACCAGCGCCTGCAGATCGCCGAGCTGAACCTGGCCAATGCGCGCAATGTGCTGGACCTGGTGCAAACCCGCTACGACGCCGGTTCCGCCACGGCCCTGGAGTTGGCGCAACAGAAGAGCCTGGTGGCCGGCCAGCAACGGCAACTGCCGCTGATCCAGCAATCGGCCGAAGAATCACGCATCACCCTCGCCGCCTTGCTCGGCCAGCCGGTACAGGCCCTGGCGCTGGGCAGCGAGCCGTTCCGGGCACTGACCTGGCCGAATATCGGCCCCGGTGTGCCTAGCCAGTTGTTGCGTCGCCGCCCTGACATCGCCCAGGCCGAGGCACAGCTGGCGGCGGCCAATGCCGACGTCACAGTGGCCCGTGCGGCCATGCTGCCCACGGTGACATTGGGCGCAACCCTCGGCTCGGGTGCGTACAAGGCTGAAGATGTTCTGCGCAGCCCGTTCTACACCCTGACCTCGGGCCTGATCGCACCGATCTTCAACAACGGTCGGCTGAGTGCCGAGCGCGATAAAGCCCGTGCGCGCCAGGATGAACTGCTGCAGACCTACCGCGGGGCGATCATCAACGGCTTTGCCGATGTGGAAAAAGCCCTCAGCAGCCTGACTCGCCTGGACCAGCAACGCCAATGGCAAACCGAAGAACTGCAGCAGGCGCAAACGGCCTTTGAGATTGCGCAAAGCCGCTACGAGGCCGGCGCCGAAGACCTGCTTACGGTGCTGGAAACCCAACGCACCCTCTATGCCGCCCAGGACCTGAACGTGCAACTGCGCCTGTCGCGGCTGCAAGCCAGTATCGCGCTGTACAAGGCATTAGGGGGTGGATGGAAGACCGATAGCTGATAAGCAAAATCGGTATTTCTTACACAAACTGTTTCTTAGCCTTACATTCTCCACCCCCAGGTCCTTGGTAAAAAAGCTGTTACATACGGCTGCCCGGGACCTCGTGATGACACCCAGCGTTCTTGTAAAAAGCCTGGTCTGCATAAGCTGCTGGCTTATAGCAAACGCAGTGCGCGCTGAGCCCTTGATCGTGCCCACTGCAATCGACTGGCTGTTGGATTGCCCCCTCACTACCACTGCGCGCCTGGACCCTGAGGTGGTCGGGCGCACCCAATGCGGCCTGGTCAGTGTGCCCCGGGACCACGCTGCTCCCGGGCGCGGTCGTATACGCCTGAGCGTGACGCGTGTGGGCGCAAGGCAACCGCTCAACCGCGAGGGCGTGGTGTTCATCCAGGCCGGCGAACCGCCCCAGCCCGCCAACGCGCCTTTCGTGCTGCACCTGGCCAGCCACTGGGAGTCGCTCGCCACCCGCGCTTATCGCACGCTGGTGGACCGTTATGACGTGATCGAACTGAGCACCCGCGACCTGCGCCAGCCAAACGCGGTCGAGCAGGCGGCGCTGGACATGGAATATGTGCGCGGGCAGCTCGGCGAAGCGCGCCTGCACTACCTGGGCAGCGCCGCCGCGACCCGTCTTGGCAGCCGCTACGGCACGCTGTTTCCCGAGCGCATCGCACGCATGGTGCTGATTAATGCGGCGCCGGGCGATCCTATCGCTGTGGGCGTCGAGCAGTTATTGCTCAAGGAGTCCAAGCAGTCGGGCGCCGACGGCTGTGTCACCCGCTGGCTGGGGGATTTCCTCGCCTATGGCAAACAGCCGCCAGCCTCCGCGCGCTGCCTTGACCTTGGTGCCTGGGAGTAACCGGCGCATTTGCGACCTGTTGCCATCGAAAACGACACGCTGCGTTGACGCTCCGATGCAATCGTTATTAAGTGCTATTTATCCGCATTAATACGATAAATCGAACCCATGCTGACTCGCCCGCTACGCCGCAAACGCCAGAAGCTGTCCGATGTGATTGTCGAGTCGGTCAAGCGCTCCATCGTCACCGATGCCTTGAAGCCCGGCGACCGCTTGCCCACCGAACGCGAGCTGATGGAAAGCTTCCAGTGCTCCAAGGGCTCGGCACGCGAAGCGCTCAAGGCATTGGAAGTCGAAGGGTTGGTCAATACGCGCACCGGCCCCAGTGGCGGGGCTTATCTGAACCAGGCCGGCACTGAACCTGCCAGCCGCGCCTTGCGCAACTACCTGCACTTCCAGCATCTGGATGGCGAGCAGGTGTATCAGTTGCGCAAGGTCATCGAAGTGGAACTGGCGCTATCGGTGCTCGGGCGCTTGAGCGAAGACGACTATCAGGCCCTGCAAGCCAATGTGGATTTTTGCAGCGCCCCCGAAGACAGCGAAGCCGGCCAGCGCGAACAGCGCCTGGCGGAACTGGAGTTCCACAACCTGCTGGCAAGGGCGTGCCCCAACCCGCTGCTGAGTTTTATGGCGCAGTTTCTCAACGACCTGCTGCGCGACCTGGTGGTGCTGAAGAAAGCCTACAAGCCCAAGCGCAAGCAGTTCGACGCGGCCAACCTCGACTATCACAAGCAACTGCTGATCGCCTTTCGTGCCGGGGATGAAAGCGCCGTGCGCAGTTTGATGCATGAGCATATGTGCGATGCCGAACACCATATGACTGCGCTGGAAGGCCAGGTCAGCCCGCACTTCCTTCTGGAGTTTGATCACCGTTAGGAACAAAACCCGATCCATGTGGGAGCTGGCTTGCCTGCGATGGCATCGACTCGGTCCCCCTGTAACACCGAGGCGCCCGCATCGCAGGCAAGCCAGCTCCCACATTTGACCGTGTCCATCTGTTGAACCGAGTTACCCAATAACAAGCCTGCCCACAGGCCCTTGCACCACCGTATCGCCCTTGCCGCTCCTGCCAATAACTAAACCAGGGAGTCACCCCATGCAGCGTCGTACGTTATTGAAAGCCAGCCTCACCGCAGCCGCCGCCCTCAGCTTGCCGCTGAGCGTGCGTTCGGCCTTCGCCGCCGAGCCCTTTACCTTTTACGGCCTCAAGTCCATGTCTGGCGCGTTTGCCAGCTATGGCAAATTTGCCGACATGGGTTCGCGCCTGGCCGTGCAACAGCATGCCGAGATCCTCGGCCGCCCGCTCACCTACAAGGTTATAGACACCGAAGGCAACGCCGGCAAAGCGGTGCGCAAGGTGCAGGAGGCAATCGCGCAGGACGGCGCACGGTTCTTCCAGGGCTGCACACTGTCGTCTTCCGCCCTGGCGGTGGCCAAGGAAGTCGATAAAGTCGGCGGCGTTTTCATGACCCCGGTGGGTGCTGATGAAGTCACCGGCAAGGATTGCAACAAGGCGACCTTCCGCTGGTCAGTGCCCACCTACGGCGCGATCCGCGAAACCATGGTACCGCTGATCAAACTGCTGCCGGACGCCAAACGCTGGTACACCATCACGCCGCAATACGTGTTCGGCGAAGCCTTGCTCGAAGGCGCAAAGAACGTGCTCAAGGAACACGGCCTGGAGCATGTCGGCAACAGCTACCACTCGCTGCAGGAGCAGGAATTCTCCGGCTACCTGACCAACGCCATTTCCACCCGGCCCGACGTGCTGGTACTGCTCAACTTCGGCAGCCAGTCGTCCAACACCCTGCGCCAGGCGGTGAACTTCGGCATCAAGGAACGCATGAAGGTGCTGCTGGTATGGTCGGCCGGCCTTGATCAATTCCAGGAACTGGGCAGCGATGTGCTCGAAGGTGTGTACCTCGGCGCGCAGTACTGGCATCAGGTCGATACGCCACTCAACCGCGAACTGGTCAAGCTGACCCAGGCCAAATACGGCATCAACCCCACCTACCCGCTGGCCGCCGACTACATCAGCACCAAGGTCATGCTCGACACCGTCATCGCCACTGGCAGCTTCGACGGCGCAACCGTGGCCAAGGCCATGCAAGGCTTGAGCTATGAAGGCCCGACCGGCAAGGAGTCGATCCGCGCCGGCGACCATCAGGTGATCAAGGATTACTACTTGCTGGTCGGCAAGGCCAGCGGCGACATGACCGACAAGGACGACCTGGCCAAGGTGCTCAGCGCCGGCCAATCGTTCCCACCGGTCGAGGCGACGGGCTGCACGCTCGGCTGACTGCTTACTTTTTGTCGCGCAGGGCCGCGCAAGCGGCCGCCTGCAGAGGGTTCCTGCATGCTCAATTTGTACCTGTTCCAGATTCTCAACGGCCTTGGGCTGGGGATGATCTACTTCCTGATCGCGGTCGGGCTGACGATCATTTTCGGCCTGCTCAATTTCGTCAACTTCGCCCACGGCGCGTTTTTCCTGCTGGGCGCCTACATCTGCTACACCGCCGTGAGCCTCACCGGCAGCTTCTGGCTGGCGCTGCTCGTCGCGCCGCTGGTGGTGGCTGCGCTGGCCTGGGTGATCGAGCGTGTGCTGATCCAGCGGATCTACCACTTGCCGCACATGTTCCAGATTCTGGTAACCCTGGGGATCGCGCTGATTATCCAGGAAGCCAGCGTGATGATCTGGGGCCCGGTGGGCAAAAGTGTCGCCGTACCGGAGTTGCTGCGCGGCGTGCTGGTGGTGGGGGATTTTGTCTATCCCTACTACCGCCTGTTTCTCATCGTGTTTTCCGGGCTGATCGGCCTGGGTCTGTGGCTGCTGCTGGAACGCACGCGCTTCGGCGCCCTGGTGCGCGCCGGCAGTGAGAGCACTGAAACCGTGTCATTGCTGGGCACCAATATTTTCCGCCTGTTCTCCATGACCTTCGCCCTCGGCGTGGCCCTGGCCGGTGTCGCCGGGGTGTTGTTCGCGCCGTTGCGTGGTGCCCAGCCCTTTGTCGGCCCGGAGATTCTCGGGGTGGCGTTCGTGGTGGTGGTGATTGGCGGCATGGGCTCGTTCAGCGGTGCGCTGGTCGGCGGTTTGCTGGTAGGCGTAGTGCAAAGCCTGATGACCACACTCTGGCCCCAGGGTGCGAGCCTGATGATCTACGGCGCGATGGCCGTGGTGATTCTGGTCCGCCCCTACGGCCTGTTCGGGAGAGCCTGAAATGAGCGAGAAAAACCCCCTGCCGTTTGCCAAGACCCAATCCAAAGCGATGCTGCTATGGGTATTGGCGGTGCTGATCGGCCTGCCGCTGATACTGCCCTCGGCAACCCTGGCCACCGAGATCCTGATCTTTGCCATGGCCGCCCTGGCCTGCAACCTGTTGTTGGGCTACACCGGCTTGCTGTCATTCGGCCAAGGCATCTTCTTCGGGGCCGGCGCCTACTGCGCGGCGTTGCTGATGATCCACCTGCAACTGGGGTTGTTCACCGCACTGCTGGGTGCCGCCATCGCCGGCGGTTTCCTGGCATTGCTGGTGGGCGCCCTGGCGATTCGGCGCACCGGCATTTACTTCGTGATGCTCACGCTGGCGTTCAGCCAGATGGCCTATTTCGTCGCCTACACCCTGAGCGACTGGACCGGCGGCGACAACGGCCTGCTCAGCGTGCCGCGCCCGGAAATCCGTGTGGGTGAAACCGTGCTGTTGTCCTTGGCCGATGCCCGTGCCTTCTATGGATTTGTCGCGGTGCTGTTCCTGCTGATCTTTATCGGCGCTCGCCGGGTGATCGCTTCGCCGTTCGGCAGCACGCTGATGGCGATCCGTGAAAACGAGACACGTGCCTCGGCCATCGGCTACGACACGCGGCACTTCAAGATCCTGGTGTTCGTGCTGTCCGGGGCGGTCACCGGGATTGCCGGGGCGCTGTACGCCATGCTGCTGCACTTTGTGCCACTGTCCAATATTGACCTGGCGATGTCCGAGAACATTCTGATCATGACCATCGTCGGCGGCACTGGCTCGTTGTTCGGCTCATTGCTGGGCGCCGGCTCCATTGTGCTGCTGGGGGATTTCCTCTCCGACCTGTGGCCGCGCTGGCTGATGCTGCTGGGGGTGATCCTGATCCTGGTGGTGATCTTCATGCGTGGCGGTTTGTGGGGCGGCCTGGCGTCGCTGTTCGAGAAGGTGCGCGGTACGCGCAAAAGCGCGGTCGTCGCCAAGGAGCCAGGGCTATGAGCATCCTGCTGGAAACCCAACACCTGGAACTGGCCTATGGCGCGTTCCGTGCGGTCAATGGCGTCAACCTCAAGGTCGAGGCCGGCACTATCCACACCATTATCGGCCCCAATGGCGCTGGCAAGACCAGTCTGTTTCATTGCCTGACAGGCGAGCGCCAGGCCACTGCCGGAGCGATCCATTTCGACGGCAACAACCTGATGCGCAAACCCGCCCATGCCCGCGTCGGCCTGGGCATGGCGCGTTCGTTCCAGCTCACCAGCCTGTTCCAGAACCTCAGCGTGCGCGAAAACCTGCGCCTGGCCGCCCAGGGCCGCGATGGCGCCCGTGCCTTGAACTTCTGGCGCCGAGTGGACAGCAAGCGCGAACACCTGGAGATGGCCGACCAGGTCCTTGAGCGCCTGCAACTCACTGCCCGCGCCGACACCCTGGCCGGCGAGTTGTCCCACGGCCAGCAAAGGGTGCTGGAGGTGGGCATGTCGATCTGCTCCAAACCGAAACTGTTGATGCTCGACGAACCGACCTCGGGCATGGGCATCGATGATATCCCGATCATGACCCAATTGATCAGCGACCTGGGCCGCGACCACACGGTGCTGTTGATCGAACACAACATGAGCATTGTCATGTCCATCAGCCAACGCATCACGGTGATGAGCCACGGCCAGATCCTGGTGGAAGGCACGCCAGATTTCGTGCGTGCCGATGAACGTGTGCGCACTGCATACCTTGGGGAGGCCGCCTGATGCTGATCGTCGAGAATATCCATTCCTACTACGACAAGAGCCATGTGCTGGAGGGCGTGTCATTGACCGTCAACCCTGGCGAACTGGTGACCCTGCTGGGTCGCAATGGCGCCGGCAAGACCACCACCCTGCGCAGCATCCTCGGCATCATTTGCCCGCGTCAGGGCCAGATTCACTTCAATGGCCAGGCGCTGGTGGGGCAGAAAATCTTTGAAATTGCACGCCAGGGCTTGGCACTGGTGCCGGAGAACCGCGGGATTTTCCGCCTGCTCAGCGTCGAGGAAAACCTGCGCATCGCCGTACGCAAAAGCAGCCGTTGGCAACTGGACGATGTATACGCCATGTTCCCGCGCCTCAAGGAACGGCGCAAAAACGCCGGCCATGCGTTGTCCGGTGGCGAACAGCAAATGCTTGCCATCGCCCGCGCCCTGCTCAACGACCCCAAGCTGCTGATCCTCGACGAACCCACCGAGGGCTTGGCCCCGGTGATTGTCGACGAGCTGGTGAAGATCCTGCGCAAGGTCAAGGACGACGGCCTGCCGGTGCTGCTGGTGGAGCAGAACCTGATGGTCTGCGACAAACTCGCCGACCGCCATTACGTACTCGAACAGGGCCGCGTGGTGTACGAAGGCAGCGCTGCTGACTTCCGTGCCGACCCGTCGATCAAGAACCGTTATCTGGCCTTGAGTGCCTGACTGGAGATCTCTGATGAATAGTGTTGCGCAACCGCTCCAGAGCAACGCCCCGCTGATCAACCGTGACCGCCTGTGGCAATCGCTGATGGACCTGGCCCGACTCGGCGCCACGGCCAAGGGTGGCGTGTGTCGCCTGGCCCTCACCGATCTGGACCGCCAGGCCCGCGACCTGTTTGTGCAGTGGTGCGAAGCGGCTGGGTGCAGCGTCACTGTCGACGCCATCGGCAATATCTTTGCGCGTCGTGCCGGACGTAACCCCGCCCTGCCCCCGGTGATGACCGGCAGCCACATCGACACCCAACCCACCGGCGGCAAGTTCGACGGCTGCTACGGGGTGATGGCCGGGCTGGAAGTGATCCGTACCTTGAATGACTTGCAGATCCAGACCCAGGCGCCGATTGAAGTGGTGGTGTGGACCAACGAAGAAGGCTCGCGCTTCCCGCCGTGCATGATGGGTTCCGGGGTGTTTGCCGGGAAGTTCGACTTGCAGGACACCCTCGACAAATGCGACGACCAGGGCCTGTCAGTAGGTGCCGAATTACAGCGCATTGGCTATGCCGGTTCCCGTGCGGTTCTGGGCCATCCGGTCGGGGCCTACTTCGAAGCCCATATAGAGCAAGGCCCGGTACTGGAAGACCAGGCCACCACTATCGGCGTGGTCATGGGCTGCCTGGGCCAGAAATGGTTCGACCTGACCCTCACCGGCGTCGAAGCCCACGCCGGCCCCACACCGATGCACCTGCGCAAGGACGCCCTGGTCGGCGCCGCCGAGGTGGTCAGCGCGGTCAACCGTATCGCCCATCATCAACAGCCCCATGCCTGCGGCACCGTTGGTTGCCTGAGCCTGCACCCGGGTTCGCGCAATGTGATTCCCGGCCAGGTGCAGATGACCATCGACTTGCGTCACCTGCATGGGGACAAACTGCAAGCCATGGTCGATGAAGTACGCGCAGTGATCGAAACCACGGCCGCCCGACACGGCTTGACCTTTGAACTGACGCCCACCGCCGACTTCCCGCCGCTGGACTTCCACCCGGACTGCGTCAATGCCGTGCGCGATGGCGCGAGAGCCTTGGGCTTGAGCCATATGGACATCGTCAGCGGCGCCGGGCATGACGCGATTTTCGTCGCCGAACTGGGCCCGGCCGGGATGATCTTTGTGCCATGCGAAGGCGGCATCAGCCATAACGAAATCGAAAACGCCGCGCCGGATGATCTGGCGGCTGGCTGCGCGGTGTTGCTGCGGGCCATGGTCAATGCGGCGCAGGGAGTTCAAGCATGAGTGAGATCGGCCAACTGACGGCGGTGCAACTGCTCAAGCATTATCGCGACAAGAGCTTGTCACCGGTAGAGGTCACCGAAGATGCGTTACTGCGCATCGAACGCTACAACCCGGTGGTGAACGCCTACTGCCATGTCGATCCTGAGGGTGCATTGAACGCGGCGCGGGCCTCGGAACAACGTTGGTTAAAAAGTGCCCCTTGCGGCGCCCTGGATGGCGTACCAGCGTCGATAAAAGACCTCACGCTGACCCTCGGCATGCCCACGCGCAAGGGCTCGCGCACCTCATCCGCCGAGGGGCCTTGGAATGTGGACGCGCCCTTCTCGCACTTCATGCGCAAGGCTGGCGCGGTGCTGCTGGGCAAGACCACCACCCCCGAGTTCGGCTGGAAAGGCGTCACCGACAACCCACTGTACGGCATCACCCGCAACCCATGGGATACCCGCACCACGGCGGGCGGTTCGTCCGGCGGCGCCGGGGCGGCGGCGGCGTTGAACCTCGGCGTGTTGCACCAGGGCAGCGATGCGGGCGGTTCGATTCGCATCCCGTGTGCGTTCACCGGCACGTTCGGGATCAAGCCGACCTTCGGTTATGTGCCGCAGTGGCCGGCCAGCTCCATGACCATCCTGTCGCACCTGGGGCCCATGACCCGCACGGTGGAAGACAGCGTGCTGATGCTACAGACCGTGGCACAAATGGATGTGCGCGATGGCCTGATCGGGGCGCCAAGGACCACGCCCTGGCTCACCCCAGGGGCGGATCTGAAGGGCTTGCGCGTGGCTTATAGCCCGACATTCGGCTATGTGGATGTCGACCCGCAAGTCGCCAAGGTCGTCGCCCAGGCCGTGGAAGACCTGGTGCAATTGGGCGCTCATGTAGAGCAGATCGACCCGGGTTTCAGCGACCCGCTTGAGGTGTTCAGCACCCTGTGGGCCGCCGGCGCTGCACGCCTGACCGGCTCCATGAGCGACGCGCAAAAGCAACTGCTGGACCCGGGGCTGCTGCGTATTGCGCAACGGGGCGAGCGTCTGAGCCTGGACGACTTCAACGCCGCCCTGGAAGCGCGCGCCGCACTGGTCGCGCGCATGGCGGCGTTCCATGAGCACTACGACGTGCTGGTATCGCCGATGATGCCGATTACCGCGTTCGAAGCCGGGCACAACGTACCGCCCGGCTCGGGGATGAACGAGTGGATGGAATGGACGCCGTTCAGCTACCCCTTCAACCTCACCCAGCAACCGGCTGCGTCGGTGCCGTGCGGGTTGGCCGCCAATGGTTTGCCGGTGGGGTTGCATGTGGTGGCTGCTCGGTTTGCCGATGAGCAGGTGTTGAGGGTGTGTCATGCCTATGCAAAAGCCTTCCCTACCGAGCATTTGCAAGCACCTGAAACCCTGAGCTGAGATTCAATCGAAACTGTGGGAGGCATGCCCCCTCCCACAGTTTTTACCGCATTCCACTACAATGCCCTCCATTCTTCTTCCGGGGGGCTTCATGGACATCG
The DNA here is from genome assembly GCF_023127765.1 of Pseudomonas sp. W15Feb34. Lineage (NCBI taxonomy): Bacteria > Pseudomonadati > Pseudomonadota > Gammaproteobacteria > Pseudomonadales > Pseudomonadaceae > Pseudomonas > Pseudomonas sp. W15Feb34. Next base: position 10,704 of record NZ_SPKN01000007.1, on the reverse strand, counting down.
AACTGGCACGCACCTTCCTCGAAATCACCCGCTGCGGCAGCCTCGCCGCAGCGGCGGAGAAACTGCACGTCACCCAGACCGCCATCACCGCCCGGGTCAAGAACCTGGAGAGCCAGTTGGGCAGCACGCTGTTTATCCGCAACCGTGCCGGTGCACGCCTGACCGCCGATGGCGAGGCCTTTGTGGTGTACGCCAACCAGCTGCTGCAAACCTGGGAAGCGGCGCGCCGTGACCTGCCGTTACCCGATGGCTATCGCAATGTGCTGCATATCGGCGGTGAGGTCAGCCTGTGCAACCCGCTGATGCTCGGTTGGGCCAAGGCGCTGCGCGAGCATATTCCCGGACATGCACTGCGTACCGAAATTCGCGAGGGCGAGTACCTGTTGCGTCAACTGGAGTTGGGCGTGCTCGATGCCGCGCTGGTGTTTCAGCCGCAGTACTGGCCAGGTTTGCAGGTAGAGCAAGTGCTGGAAGAAAAACTGATCCTGGTGCAATTGGCGAGCAAACCCGAGCCCTATGTGTATATCGACTGGGGCCAGGGTTTCCGCCAGCAGCATGACGCCGCCCTGCCCGACCGCGCACGTGCCGCCGTGAGTTTCAACCTGGGCCCATTGGCGCTGCAGTACATCCTGGAAAACGGCGGCGCCGGGTATTTCCGCACGCGGGTGGTGCAAAGCTATCTGGACAGTGGCGTGATGCAGCGCGTGCCCAAGGCGCCGGAGTTCAGTTTCCCGACTTACCTGGTGTATTCGCGGGCGCGGGATTCGGCGGTGTTGCAGCAGGCGCTGGCGTTGCTGCGCGAGGTGGTCAAGGCTGAAGGTGACTGGTCGCAACGCTGGGACCCGCTGATTTGAATCACACTGGGCCTGCACACATGCTAGCCTGCTGATGTGTCCTCTCGCAGCCTTACCGATGAACAAGAAAAAGTCCGTCACCATCAGCGACATTGCCAAACGGGTCGGCATGACCACCATCACCGTGTCCCGGGCGCTGAGCAAACCTGACCTGGTAAAACCCGCCACCCTGGCGCGCATCCTCGAAGTGGCACGCGAACTCGACTACGTGCCCAACGCCTTCGCGCGCGGGCTCAAGCGCAGTGAAAGCCTGATCATCGGCGTGATCACCGCCTCGGTGGACAACCCGTTCTACAGCGAAATGATCAAGGCCATTTCCCGCGAGGCGAAACAACACGGGTACACCATCATGCTGGTGGACACCGACGAACTGGAAGAACTGGAAAGCAAGGCGGTCGATACGCTGCTGGGTTACCGCGTGGCGGGGATCATCCTGTCGCCGGTCTCCGATGAGCCGAACTACCAGCCCGACTACCTGGAACGCCTGGGTAACGGCAAGACCCCTGTGGTGCTGCTGGATCGCACGATCCACGACAGCCCGTTCAGCCGCGTGGTGCTCGACAACTACCACAGCGGCATCCAGGCCGCGCACTACTTGTTGCGCCAGACGCCGCACCTCAAGCGCCTGCTGGTGCTGACTGGCCCCGAGCACTCGCGCATCACCGTGGAGCGCCTCAAAGGCTTGCGCGAAGTGCTGGCCGAGCATCCCCAGGTGCACGTTGAAGTGCAGGCGGGCGACTACACGCTGATGCCATCCTACCTGCACACCCTGGACTACCTCGCCGAACATTCGGCGCCGGACGCGATCATGGGTTTTAACCAGTTGATCACCCTCGGCGCCCTGCGCGCACTGCGCATGCACAACATCCCCCATGACAGCCTGACCATCTGCGGCATCGACCGCCTGCCCTTCGCCGATATCTTTGGCGTGCCGATCGCCTGCGTGGCCCACGACGCGTCACTGGCTGGCAGCAGCGCGGTACGTTTGCTGCTCGATCGCCTGGAAGATCCGTACAAGCCGCGGGACAAGGTGGTCATCGCCGGCCAGTTGGAGAACGGCTAGCGGCTGGTGTAACCGCCGTCGATGGGCAGGCTGACGCCGCTGATCATGCTGGCGGCATCGCTGAGCAGGAACAGCACCGGCAACGCCACTTCCGAGGGTTGCGCAAAACGCCCCAGGGGAATTGCCGCCAATGCCGGATCGCGCTTAGCCGGCTCGGACCAGGCCATGGTTGCCATCGGCGTAAGCGTCACCGTGGGGTTGACGCTGTTTACCCGAATACCAAAGCGGCCCCATTCGGCGCATTGCACGCGGGTGATCGCATCCAGGGCGGCCTTGGAGGCGCAGTAACCGAGATGGTCGTCCAGCGCCACCAACGACGCCTGGCTGGAGACGTTGACGATACTGCCGGGAATGTTTGCCGCGATCATCTTGGCCGCGACACGGCTGGCCACCAGGGCGGCGGCACGGGCGTTAACGTTCATTACCTGGTCGAAAGCCTCGGCGCTGATCGCGGCGGCGGGCTCCAGGCGCGAGATGCCGGCGCAGTTGACCAGGCCGTGCAGGGGCGGCAGGTCTTGCAGCGCTTTATTGAGGGCTGCGCTGTCGGCAATGTCCACACAGAGGGAGTAGCAGCCCAGTTCGGCCAAGGCTTGGGCGTCGCGACCAAGGGCAAAGACTTCGGCGCCGCTGTTGATCAGCTGCCGGGCGATTTCGCGACCGATACCACTGCTGGCGCCAGTGACGAGGATGCGCTGGTGGGTGAAGTTGAAGACTGCGTTCATAGATAAAATCTCAAGAACAATGAAGATCCACTGTGGGAGGGGGCTTGCTCCCGATGGCGGTGTGTCAGCTACAGATAAGCTGACTGATACACCGCCATCGGGAGCAAGCCCCCTCCCCCATTTTTAACCGTGTTGAGTCAGGTAGCTTGCAGGTTGTGCATGATCGGTTTCAGGGCCGGATACAGCTTCAGGTACTCGGTAAACGCCCGGTCATAGGCCATGACATTCTCGCGCTTGGGCTGCGCCCGTTGCTCCAGTTGCACCCAGCCTGTGTCCATCGCCTCATCACTGACCAACCCCACCGAATGCGCCGCCAGCAACGCCGCGCCCAAAGCCGCTTCAACCTCCTGGACAATGGTGTACACCGGGTAGCGGGTGACATCGGCAATGATCTGCATCCACAAATCCGAATGGCTGGCCCCACCCACCACGATCAAACGCGGGTCAAGGGAATGCGCGCCCTGGGTGCCCGCTTCGATATTGTGGCGCAGGGCAAAACTCACACCCTCCAGCACCGCGCGGTACAGGTGAATGCGGCTGTGATACAGGTTCAGCCCGACAAAACTGCCGCTGGCGCGGTCGTCCCATACCGGGCTGCGCTCGCCCATCAGGTACGGCAGGAACACCACACCTTCACTGCCCGCCGGGATCTTCCTGGCACTCTGCTCCAGCAGCACCAGGCTGTCTTGCCCGGTTGCCTGGGCCTGCTGCTCTTCGGCCTGGCAGAACTGCTCGCGAAACCAACTGACCGACGCTCCGGCGGTGATCGCACCGCCGAAGATGTACAGGTCGCGGTGGCCGTTATAGACATGCGGCATGCTCACCAGGCCGTGGTGCGCATCCACTTGCTGGTTGAGGTAACCCCAGCACATGCTGGTGCCGATCATCGCCACATGATTACCCGGCTGGGTGACGCCTGCGGCCAGAGTGGCCATGGCCGCGTCCACGCCACCGGCCAGGATGGGCGTGCCCGCCTGCAAGCCCAGGCGAGTGGCCCAGTCTGCGAGCAAACCACCCACCACCTCACCGGAATACACCAAGCGCTCGGGCATCATCGACCGCGCGATACCCAGCGCATCCAGCATCTCGCCTGACCAGTTGCGCGCCGCCACATCGTAGACACCGCCGATATTGCCGGCGCTGCTGTGGTCCACCGCCAACTCACCGGTCAGGCACCAGTTGATGTAGCTGTTGGGCGGCAGCAAGTAGCGAGTGTTCGCCCACACTTGCGGTTGATGCTGCTTGAGCCAGAGCATTTTGGTGAAACCGTAGTAGCTGTCCACCGAGTTACCGGTGACCGCGAACAGCCGCTCCAGATCCACATGCTCACGCACCCACTCGACCTGCTCGCCAGCGCGGCGGTCCATCCAGATCAGGCACGGGTGCAACGGTGTCATCTGCGCATCCACGGCAATCCCCGAGCCGCCGTACAGGCTGCTGATGCACAGCGCCTTGACCTGCCCCGCCGGCACGCCAGCCTTGGCCATGCACTGGGCAACGCAGGCTTGCACAGCGTCCAGCCACACCTGCGGCCATTGCTCGGCCCAGCGCACTTTGGGGGTATCCACGCGATAGCCCTGGCTGTGCTGGGCAATGATCGTGCCTTGGGCATCCACCAGCAGCGCCTTGGTGCTCTGGGTGCCGATGTCGACACCCATGACGTAGTTCATGTTGTTACTCATGGGCGGGCAGCACCGGTTTCAACAGCACCTTGATCGACTTGGTCGAGTTCGCCAGTTCGAACGCTTCGGCCCAGTCGTCCAGCGGGAAATCGTGGGTGACGATGCCTTTGGACGTGACCAGGCCACGCTCGAACAGGTCGATGGCAATCGGGTAGCAATACGGCCCCAGGTGCGCGCCGCGTACGTCGAGTTCCTTGCGGTCGCCGATGATCGACCAGTCCACGCTGGTCTCGGCGCCAAACACGCTGAACTCCACAAACCGCCCAAGCTTGCGGATCAGGTCCAGGCCCTGGGTGACGCCGGCCGGTACCCCCGTGGTCTCGATGTAGACATCGCAACCATAGTTGTCGGTGAGGCCATTGATGATCTCGCGGGCGTTGTCACGGGCGGGATTGATCACCACATCGGCGCCGAATTGCTTGGCCAGTTCCAGGCGCGCGTCGACCATGTCAATCACCACCAGTTTTTTCGGGGTCTTCAGCGCCGCCACCTGGACCATGCACAGACCGAGGGTGCCCGCGCCGGCAATCACCACCACGTCATCGAGCTGGATGTCGCCGCGGTTCACGGTGTGGATCGAGCAGGCCATGGGCTCCACCAGGGCCGAGTCTTCCAGGGACACCGCCTCAGGGATCTTGTGCACGATGGCAGTCTTGGGAATACGCATGTACTGGGCCATGCCGCCTTCGGCCACTTCACGCTGGAAGCCGAAAATATTGTGCACTTCGCACATCCAGTATTTGCCCGATTTGCAGAAACGGCACTTGCCGCACGGCACGATCTGTTCGGCGATGACCTTGTCACCGACCTTGACCTCGAAGTGTTCCTCGGCGCCCTCGCCCGCCTCCACCACGTAGCCGAAAAATTCATGCCCCGGCACCACCGGCGCCTTGACCCAGGGGTTGTCACCGCCCCAGAACATCGCAGCGCCGGAGTGGCACTTGCAGTCACTGGCGCAGATACCGCAGGCAGCGATGCGAATCACTAACTCATTGGCGCGGGCCTGGGGTTTGCCGATGCGTTCCAGGCGGTAGTCTTTCGGGCCGTGGCAGACGACGGCTTGCATGTGGGTGTGCTTGTCCATGGTGTTCGATCCTGTGTAGTGAGGTATTTATCGATGGCGCTGACGGCTGATAAAGATCGCCAGCAAAATGATCCCGCCCTTGATCACACTTTGGACGTAGGGCGACACGCCAAGCATGTTCAAGCCGTTGTTCAACACGCCCAGCAGCATGGCGCCAAGCAAGGTGCCGACGATCACCCCGCGCCCGCCGGCGATCGATGCACCGCCGAGTACCACGGCGGCAATCGCATCAAGCTCGAACGACACACCGGCATTGGGCTGGCCGCTCATCAGCCGCGAGGTGAGCACCAGCCCGGCTATCGCCGCGGTCAGGCCACTGATGCCGTACACCAGCAGCTTGAAGCGCGCCGCACGCACCCCGGACAAACGCACCGCTTCTTCATTGCCGCCGATGGCGTAGATGTAGCGGCCTATACGCGTGTGTTGCAGCAACACATAGGCGGCCAGGTAAGTGAGCAACATGATCAGGATCGGCACCTGCATACCGAACACGCTGCCGCGCCCGAAAAAGGCGAACCACTCCGGCAGCCCGGAAATCGGGTAGCCGTCGGTGTACATCAGCCCGAACCCACGGGCGATGCCCATGGTCGCCAGCGTGACGATGATCGGTGGCATGTGCAGGTAAGCCACGAACAGCCCGTTGCCGATGCCGAACGCCACGCCTACCAGCAACCCGGCGCCAATCGCCAGGCCGGGCGGCACGCCGGCCACCATCAAACCGGCCGTGAGCGTGCCGGATAACGCCATCACCGGCCCCACCGACAAATCGATGCCACCGGTAAGAATCACGCAGGTCATGCCCACCGCGATGATCGCGTTGATCGATACCTGGCGAGCGATATTGGAAAGGTTGCTGGCGGTGAGGAAGGTGTCACTGGCGAGGATCATCACCAGGGTCACCACCACCAGCCCGACAAAGGGATAAAACGCCGGCGAACGCAGCAGCCGCGCCAGGTTCAGGCGCAACCGGCCGGTGCCGGCGGTGTTAATGGACGTATTCACTTGAGCCCCCTGTTGCATGGCGCATGACCTCTTGAGGATTGACGGCGGACGCTTCCAGGACCTTGACGATCGCGCCCTTGTGGAACACGGCGACGCGGTCGCACATGCCGATGACTTCGGGCAATTCGGAGGAAATCATAATGATTGCGTAGCCTTGTTCGGTGAGGCTGCGCATCAGCGCGTAGATCTGCGCCTTGGCGCCGACGTCGATGCCGCGGGTGGGCTCGTCGAACACCAGCACCTCGCAGTGGTGGTTGATCCAGCGCGCGATCACGACTTTTTGCTGATTGCCGCCGCTGAGGTTAAGCACGCGACTTTCGCCGCTGGGCGCCTTGATCGACAGCTGGCGCATCAGCGCTTCGACGCTGGCGCACTCCTTGGCCTTGTCGATCAAACCCGAGGCGTTCTGATATTTGGGCAGGTTGTTCAGGGAGATGTTTTCGCGAATGCTGAAATCGGTGATCAGCCCTTCGCTCTTGCGACTTTCCGGCAGCAGGCCGATGCCGTGCGCCAAGGCTTGGGCTGGGTCGTCAAGGCTGATTTTTTCGCCGCGCAGCCACACCTCTTTGCTCACCGACGGCAGCGCCCCCATCATGCCCAGGGCCAATTCGGTACGGCCCGACCCCACCAGCCCGGCAAAGCCCAGGATTTCGCCCTTGTGCAGTTGGAAGCTGTTGTGTGGGCCATTGCGCACCAGCTGGATGTCTTTGACCTCCAGCAACAGCGGGCCGCGCTCGCAAGTGGGCTTGGGCGGGAAACTGCACTCCAGGCGGCGCCCCACCATCATCTCCACCAGGCGGTCGATATCGCTGTCGGCCACGTCGGTGACGCCCACATTGCCGCCGTCGCGCAGCACGCTGATGCGGTCACAGACCTGGAAAATCTCTTCCAGATGGTGCGAGATAAAAATCACCGCCACGCCCTGGCGCTTGAGTTCGCGCATGATCTCGAACAGCAGCTCGGCTTCGCTGGGGGTCAGGGTTGCGGTCGGTTCATCGAGTACCAGCAAGCGCGCATCCAGAGCCAGGGCCTTGGCGATTTCGACGAACTGCTGCTCAGCTACGCTCAGGTGCTTGACCGCGCAATGCAGGTCGATACTCACCCCGAGACGCTGGAACAACGCCTGCGCCGCCTCGACCATTTCGCGCTTGCGCAACAGGCCGAAACGGTTGCTCAACTCATGGCCGAGGAAGATGTTTTCTACGGCTGTGAGGTAGGGAATCAGGCTGAATTCCTGGAACACGATGCCGATACCGGCGGCAATCGCGTCACGGTAAGTCGCAAATTGCCGGGCCTGGCCGTCGATGAGGATCTGCCCTTCGTCCTGATGCTCGACGCCGCCGAGGATCTTCATCAGGGTGGATTTGCCCGCGCCATTTTCCCCCAGCAAGGCATGGATTTCGCCACGTTCCACTTGCAGGTTGATGGACTTGAGGGCCTGGACCCCCGGGTAACGCTTACAGATGTTTTCCAGCTTCAGAAGACTGCTCATACCGCCGACCTCGCGCTCAGAAGGAAGACCTGGGCCCCACGGTTTGCGTGGGGCCTGGGGATTTACCAGCTGAAGTCCCTGGCCTTGGCCTGGTCGATCAAGGTGATGTCCACCGGCACGCTGGCCGGGACTTGAGAGCCCCACTTTTTGGCCAGGGCAATGCCCAGGGCGAGGCGGATCTGGTCGCGGGGGTACTGGGCCGAGGTGGCGATGAAATGGCTGCCGGGTTTCTGGATCGCCTTGATCGCTTCCGGCGCACCGTCGACGCTCACCAGTTTCACGTCCATGCCGCTGGCTTCGATGGCCGAGAGCGCACCGAGGGAGCCGTTGTCATTCACGCTGAAAATACCCTTGAGGGTCGGCTGGGCCTGCAGCATGTTTTCGGTCACGGTCAGCGCCTGGTCACGCTCCTGCTTGCCGTTCTGGATGCTGACGATCTTGATGTCCGGGTGCTTGGCCACCGCCTCTTTGCAACCGCGCACACGTTCGAGAATCGGCACCACGGCGATGCCGTCGAGGATGGCGATATTGCCTTTGCCACCGATGGTCTTCGCCAGGTATTCACACGCCTGGAAGCCCGCGTCGAAGTTCTTCGAGCCCACGAACGAATCCAGCGGGCCGTCCGCCTGGGCATCCACCGCCACCACCACGACGCCTGCGGCGTGGGCCGACTTGACGGCGGACTGCACGCCGACCGAATCGGTAGGGTTGATCAGCAGGATATCGATGCCTTTTTGCAGCATGTCTTCGACGTCACTGACCTGCTTGGACACGTCGTGGCGGGCGTCGGTGATGATCAGCTTCGCACCGATGGTCGCGCCGGCTTCTTCCAGAGCGTTTTTCATGGTGACGAAATAGGGGTTGTTGATTTCCTGGAAGGAGGCGCCGATACGAATGGGCGCGGGCGGTGTGGCGGCAAAGGCTTGAGTACCGAAGGTGATGCCGACAGCCAGTAAACACAGGGTTTTTGGGAGCATTTTCATGGCGTGAGTCTCTGTTTTGTTTTTATTGTTAGAGCAAATGTTATCGTTAACATTTTGCCAGAAGCTAACAATTAAACAGAGGTGACGCAAGCCCCCGTTGGTCGCTTGAAGCGTGGCAGTGGATTTGGTCAGGCAGGGGCAAGCTTGATTTCGTAACGGCCTTGGCACCCACCCACCCGTCTGGATGGGCCGTGCTCGGTGAACATGTGGGAGCACAGGTATCTACGATGCGAAGCGAGCCGCTCTTGATCTTGATCTGCTTTTGATCTCAGGCGCCCCGTCAAACCACGCTGGCCGGAATTCGACAGGGATTTGGGGGGTAAACCGGCAGGGATGCCGGTTTTAGCCGCCCCGCGCCATGGATGGCGCGTGGCGGCGGCCCCCCAAATCCATGGCGGATTCGGGCACACCGAGCCTAAGCGAGGTGCCGAGTGGTGGGGCAAGAGCGTTTTGATTACTTTTGCGCTGTTCAAAAGTGAGCCGCCGTAAGGGCGGAACCCATAGCGGCCGTTACCCAAAGAACGGATATGTACTCAGTCTGATCCAACACCCCGGTCGGCCCTGAGGCCGCCTTCGCGAGCAAGTCGAATCGTCGCACCGCCCTTCCATATTTGATCTCCCGAAGGCTTGAATCAACGTTGTTTCATACGGTCAATAACAACGGCCAAAAGCAGGATCGAACCGCGAATCACGTACTGGTAAAACGTGTCGATGTTCTTCAGGTTCATTGCATTCTCAATGATCGCCAGGATCAACACCCCGGCAATCACATGGCGGATCATGCCGATGCCGCCACTCAGGGATACGCCGCCCAGCACACAAGCCGAAATCACTGTGAGCTCGAAGCCTTGGCCGATCATCGGCTGGCCCGAGGTCATGCGTGACGCCAGGATCACTCCAGCCAGGGCGCCGATCAGGCCGTGCACGGCGAAGATCAATATCTTGGTGCGATCAACGTTCACCCCCGCCAACAACGCAGCTTCCGGGTTGCCGCCGATGGCCATCGTGTTGCGCCCGTAAGTGGTGTAGTTGAGCAGCCAACCAAAAAACAGAAAGCACACGATGGTGATCAGGATCGGCACCGGCACACCGAACAACTGGCCGTTGCCGAACACAAAGAACTGTTCCTGAGACACACCCACCGCTTTGCCGTCGGCGAAGATGTACGCCAGGCCGCGCACGATCTGCATGGTCGCCAGGGTGGTGATCAAGGCATTGACGCGCAGCTTGGCGATCACGATGCCGTTGATCAGCCCCACCATCAGGCCCATCAACAATGCAGCGCCGATGCCCAGCATCACGCTGTCGGTATCGCGCATCACAATCGCCGCCACCACACCGGCACATGCGATCACCGAGCCCACCGACAAGTCGAAGTGCCCCGACGCCAGGCAGAACAGCATGGTGCACGCAGCAATGCCCACCGTGGATATCGCCAAGCCCAGCCCACGCATATTCAGTGGCGAGAGGAAGTTATCGATCAGCAGCGCGCACAGCACGAAGATGCCCACCGCCGCCAACAGCATCGCCCAGTTGTCGAGCAATGCGCGCATATCGAGGGGTTTGCGTGCCGAAGGCAGCGCGTTGTTTTGAATGGTCATGGTCTTCTCTCAGTTCGCCAGGCCGCGCGGCAAGGCCAGCTGCAGCAGGTTGGATTCAGTCGCGTGCTCGCGCAGTTGTTCGCCGCGCATGGCGCCTTCGCACAGCACCAGGATGCGGTCGGAAATGCCCATCACCTCCATCAGGTCGCTGGACACCACGATCACCGCTATGCCGCTGGCCGCCAGGTTATGGATGATCTGGTAAATCTCCGACTTGGCAC
>NZ_SPKN01000006.1:0-92500 GCF_023127765.1 Pseudomonas sp. W15Feb34 | reverse complement strand
GGCGAAATCGTCTGGTCCGCCCACTACCGCGCCTACGGCCAGATCGCCCGCCTCGACGTGGGTAAAATCGAAAATCCGCTGCGTTTCCAAGGACAGTATTTCGACCAAGAAAGCGGGCTGCACTACAACCGCCATCGCTACTACAATCCAGATATTGGTCGTTACCTGACGCCGGATCCGGTGAAGTTGGCGGGTGGGGTCAATGGGTACCGGTATGTACCCAATCCGACGGGATGGGTGGATCCACTAGGTCTAAATGCATGCCCCGGTGAAGATGGCTGTAAGCCCGAGATTGAAGCGCGTGAATCAGCCCAGGCAGTTCGAGTTAATGAGGGTCAACCAGAGCTACCAAAAGCAGGAGGAGCACAGCGAGCAGCCCGGTACTCGGCCAATTGGCAGACCGCTGACCTGAACGAAAATATCGTTAAATTTGCTGGACCTGACCCGATAGTAATAACTACAGATAAAGGAAAGAAAATATACAAAAACCCTCAGAGCGGGATTGAAATAGTGGAGGACCTTAATGGTAATTACTTTAGAATTCACGACCCGTCCTTGCCGGGATCCAGGCGTTATCTTAGTTTAGCCGGAGCAATCCCCAACAACAAAACCTCCTCTTCTGGCAAACAGATGGGAAGAACACAAAGCGAATACAATGAAGTCACACATTTTAAAAAAGGAAATTCTCGATGAAATTGATTTGTACGCCCTTGACTGGCGAAGCCATGTTTTTGCTAGACCTAAATGCGTGCCCAAACGACCAGATGGAGCGTGTGCTCCTCACAAGCATAGAGCACCAACAACTCTTGAAATCGGGAATATACGAGGAGATCAATGATTCTTTAAAAAAGATCATCGATGACTATGAGGACGAACACATTAACACTTCCGAAGAGCTCACCGAAATGCTAAGAATTTTTAAAAAAAAATCCTTGCCTGAAAACCCCGAACTATTAGAAAAAATAATCCATTTAACCCAGTTAGCTATCGATAGAAAAACCGGTGTTTTTTTCTACTTCTAGGCACTAGACGTGAAATTAAAGAAAGCACGAGTTATAGAAACCAGTATCCATATAGAAGAGGACGTAATACTGCTCATCGAGGGAGTCATCATTAATTGCTTCGTCAGCTATTCCCCACATGAGATAGAAGTCGGAAAGACGTATGACGTCGAGCTGACAATGAATCTATCTGACGATTACGAGATTGAAAGGGTTGAACCGAGAACACCACTGATTGAAAAGACAAATCCCGGATATGCTTACCTACTTTATGGAACCCTACGCGACACACAATTTCACAGCTTCGTCTCATTAAACGATGAGGACATTCACTACGACCATCCTGAATGTAACGAGCGCTTCATAAAACTAAAAGTCGACAGAATCGACGTCAGCTTCCGTTGAATATCAAACGCCCCCCTGAGAACGCACTCTGTGGCCCAGTAGCGCCTCGACGATGAGCCGAATACAAAGCACAATCAGCTCACAAAATGAGCCGAATACTCTCTCTATTCGGCTCACACGCCCCCAGGCGTCCCCTTATGAATCAACAACACGCCACCTGGCCGACCTACTGGAAAAAACTACCTGACACGCCTCCCCGAAGGCGGCCGCAGCACGCGTTATCAGATCAATCCCGCCCAGCAGTAACAGCCCCACTCATTTGCCCCAATCCCCCATGTCTGCTAGTGTCGCGCCGGTTTACCGTCTACCGGAATTGCCGCCATGGCCCGCAAAAAAGTTGCACTCGATTTCGAACAATCCCTCGCCGACCTGCAAACCCTGGTCGAGCGTCTGGAGAACGGCGAGTTGTCGCTGGAAGACTCGTTGACGGCATTTGAGCAAGGCATTGGCCTGACCCGCGACTGTCAGAGCGCGTTGGCGCAGGCGGAGCAGAAGGTCCAGGTGCTGCTGGAGCGCGACGGGGAGTTGGCGCAAGAGCCTTTCGATGCGGAACAGCCGGAATGATCAGCGCGTATCAGGCCAGTAGCCAAGCCCGGGTGAATGCAACGCTGGAGCCCTTGTTTGTTGCGCCAAGCCCGGAATTGACGCGCCTCTATGAAGCCATGCGCTACAGCGTGATGAATGGCGGCAAGCGGGTGCGCCCGTTGCTGGCCTATGCGGCCTGCGAAGCCCTGGGCGCGCCGGCGGCCGAGGCCAATGGCGCAGCGTGTGCGGTGGAGTTGATCCACGCTTACTCCCTGGTACACGACGACCTGCCGGCGATGGATGACGACGATCTGCGTCGCGGCCAGCCCACGACCCACAAAGCCTTCGATGAGGCTTACGCGATCCTGGCCGGGGATGGCTTGCAGAGCCTGGCGTTCAGCGCGTTGCTGGACCCGGCGCTAAGCAGCGTCAACGCCGAGATCCGCCTGCGCATGGTTACTGCTCTGGCCCACGCTGCTGGCCCGGCCGGAATGGTCGGCGGCCAAGCCATCGACATGGGTTCGGTCAGCCTCAAGCTGGATCAAGAAGCCCTTGAATACATGCATCGCCACAAGACCGGCGCGTTGATCGAAGCCGCCGTGCACCTGGGCGCCCTGGCCAGCGGCCGCGCCGACGCCGAGCAACTGGCGGCCCTGCAGACTTATTCCCGCGCGATCGGCCTGGCCTTCCAGGTGCAGGACGATATTCTCGACGTGGAAAGCGATACCGCCACCCTCGGCAAACGCCAAGGCGCCGATATTGCACGGGACAAGCCGACGTATCCGGCTCTGCTGGGGCTGGAAGCCGCCAAGGCATACGCCATTGAGCTGCGTGACCAGGCCCTGGATGCCCTGCGACCTTTCGACGCGGCGGCCGAGCCGCTGCGTGACCTGGCGCGGTATATCGTCGAGCGCCGCCACTGACAACCCCGGCCATTTGCGCCGCATATCGGCCAAGTTCGGCGCCCTGCGTGGGCAGTTTGCACCGCTTGAGGTAAACTGCCGCCTCTTCTATACCTATAACGATTCGCCTGATGCCCACGACGTTTCAAGAGATTCCCCGCAAACGCCCGTCCACGCCCCTGCTCGACCGCGCTGCCACGCCGGACGGCCTGCGTCGACTGGGTGAAGCCGAGCTGGAAACCCTGGCCGATGAGTTGCGCCTGGAATTGCTCTACACGGTCGGCCAGACCGGTGGGCATTTCGGCGCCGGGCTGGGCGTGATCGAGCTGACCATCGCCCTGCATTACGTGTTCGACACCCCGGACGACCGGCTGGTGTGGGACGTGGGCCATCAGGCATATCCGCATAAAATCCTCACCGGCCGTCGCGAGCGCATGGGCAGCCTGCGTCAGAAGGACGGCCTGGCCGCCTTCCCGCGCCGTTCCGAGAGCGAGTACGACACCTTTGGCGTCGGCCACTCCAGCACGTCCATCAGTGCAGCGTTGGGCATGGCGATTGCCGCCCGTCTGCAAAACAGCGATCGCAAGGCGATTGCCGTGATCGGGGATGGCGCGCTGACTGCCGGCATGGCCTTCGAAGCGCTCAACCATGCGCCAGAAGTGGATGCCAACATGTTGGTGATCCTCAACGACAACGACATGTCGATCTCGCGCAATGTCGGTGGCCTGTCCAATTACCTGGCGAAAATCCTCTCCAGCCGCACCTACGCCAGCATGCGCGAAGGCAGCAAGAAAGTGCTGTCACGTCTGCCTGGAGCGTGGGAAATCGCCCGTCGCACCGAAGAATACGCCAAGGGCATGCTGGTGCCCGGCACCCTGTTCGAAGAGCTGGGCTGGAACTACATCGGCCCTATCGATGGCCACGACCTGCCGACCCTGATCGCCACCTTGCGCAACATGCGCGACCTCAAGGGCCCGCAGTTCCTGCATATCGTCACCAAGAAGGGCAAAGGCTTCGCCCCGGCTGAAGTCGACCCGATTGGTTACCACGCAATCACCAAGCTCGAACCCCTCGATGCCCCCGCCGCTGCGCCGAAAAAGGCCAGCGGGCCGAAGTATTCCGGTGTGTTTGGCGAATGGCTGTGCGACATGGCCGCCGCCGACCCGCGCCTGGTGGGTGTTACCCCGGCGATGAAGGAAGGCTCCGATCTGGTGGCGTTCAGCGAGCGTTTCCCGTTGCGTTACTTCGACGTGGCGATTGCCGAGCAGCACGCTGTCACCTTCGCCGCCGGCATGGCCTGCGAAGGCGCCAAGCCGGTGGTGGCGATCTACTCCACCTTCCTGCAACGCGGTTATGACCAGTTGGTTCACGATGTGGCGGTGCAGAACCTCGACGTGCTGTTCGCCATCGACCGCGCCGGCCTGGTGGGCGAAGACGGCCCGACCCATGCTGGCAGCTTCGACCTGTCCTACCTGCGCTGCATCCCCGGCATACTGGTGATGACGCCCAGCGACGAAAACGAACTGCGCAAGATGCTCAGCACCGGCCACCTGTACAACGGCCCGGCCGCTGTGCGGTATCCCCGGGGCAATGGCCCGAATGCCGTGATCGAGAAAGACCTGGAGCCGATTGAAATCGGCAAAGGCGTCGTGCGTCGCCAAGGCAGCAAAACTGCATTCCTGGTGTTTGGCGTACAACTGGCCGAAGCGCTGAAAGTGGCTGAAAAGCTTGATGCCACAGTGGTGGACATGCGTTTCGTCAAACCGTTGGATGAGGCGCTGGTACGCGAAATCGCCGCCAGCCATGAGTTGTTGGTGACCGTCGAAGAGAACGCCATCATGGGCGGCGCCGGCGCGGCAGTCAGCGAGTTCCTGGCGCGGGAGAACATCCTCAAATCGGTGCTGCACCTGGGCTTGCCGGATGTGTACGTCGAGCACGCCAAGCCGGCGCAGATGCTGGCTGAGTGTGGCTTGGACGAGGCCGGCATCGAGGCTTCGGTGCGCGAGCGTTTGGCGCTTCTGGCCCTGTAGAAACCGGGACTAAATGTGGGAGGGGCGGTGCGACGATTCGACTTGCTCCCGATAGCGGTGTATCAGTACCAGATGTTCTGACTGACACACTGTAATCGGGAGCAAGTCGAATCGTCGCACCGCCCCTCCCACATTTAACTTGTATCACCTTCAAAACCGCTATGGACAGCCCATGAAACGCCTGTGCCTCGCCCTGCTGCTTTTACCCGCCGCCGATCTGCTCGCCGACACCCGCGACCAGGCCTTGAAGCTCTCCGATGTGGTCATCAGCGCCAACCGCCAAGTGCAGGCGCGTAACGACAGCAGCGCTGCCAACACCGTCTTCACCCGCGCCGACATCGACCGCCTGCAACCCACCAGCGTCACCGACCTGCTCAGCCGCGTGCCCGGTGTGCAGGTTGCGCCGACCGGTGGGCGTGGCAGTTTGCCGGGGATCTTCATTCGAGGCACAAAGGCCGCACAAAGCCTGGTACTGGTGGACGGCCAGCGCATTGCCAACACCACCACCGGTGATAGTGGCCTGCAATATCTGAACGTCGATCAGATTGAGCGTGTAGAAGTGCTGCGCGGTTCCCGCTCGGTCATTTACGGCAGCGACGCGATTGGCGGAGTGATCCAGGTGTTTACCCGGCGCAATGCCGAGCAAGGCTTGCAGCCGCGCTTGAAGCTCGGGTTTGGCAGTAACCAGACGTGGGAACGTAGCCTGGGCTTGTCGGGCGGCGATGAACATACGCGCTTCAACCTGGGCGCAAGCCTGGATGAAACCGCAGGTATCAACGCGAGCCACGCGTCGTTCCCCAGTGACGGCGACCATGATGCCTACCGAAACCAGTCCATCAGCCTGAACCTCCGCCATTCGTTCAGCGATGAGCTGGAGGTAGGTTTCAATCTGCTGGATAACCGTGGCAAGTCGGAGTACGACAACAGTTATGGCCGCTACAACGGCGCCACCGGGCAGAGCGTCGGCCAGAAACCCTACACCGATTACACCGTCAGCAGCGCCAGCGGTTATGTCGATGCCAAGCTCAATGAGACCTGGCAGTCGCGCCTGGAGTTGGGCCACAGCGAAAACCGTGACACCAAGCGCGATACGCTCAGTGATGATTTCAGCGTGTTCAATACCTACCGCGACTCGGTCAACTGGCAGAACGACCTGACGCTGAATGAGCAGAACAACCTGATCGTCGGTGGCGACTGGTATGAAGACCGCTTCCACGGCTCCACCACCTTTACCGAAAACAGCCGCTGGAACCGCGCCGCCTTTGTGCAGCACCGCTTCCACAGCGAGTGGTTTTCCACCGAGCTTGGGCTGCGTCGCGACCAGAACCAGCAGTTCGGCGGTCAAAATAGCTGGAGCGGCACCCTGACCGTACCGGTCAACCCTGACAACGACCTACTCTTGAGCTACAGCGAAGGCTTCCGCGCACCGACCTTCAACGACCTCTATTACCCCGACACGCAGTACAGCAACCCCAATCTGCAGCCCGAGACATCAAAGAGCTACGAGCTGCAATGGCGCAGCCAACTGACCGACAGCACACGGGTGGAAGCCTCGCTGTATCGTACCGACCTGAGCGACGCGATCATCCTTGACGCCGGCAAGCCGCAAAACGTGGCATCGGCGCGGATCAACGGCTTTGAAGCGGCGCTCAAGCAAGAAGTGTTTGGCTGGCAGGGCAACCTGGGCCTGTCGCTTATCGACCCGCGTGACCGTGACAGCGGCCACACCCTGGCACGTCGCGCTCGGCGTACATTGAACCTGGATCTGGATCGGCAGTTCGACAAGCTGGGCGTTGGCGCGAGCTGGCAGGCGATCAGCAGCAGCTACGATGATGAAGCCAACCGCAACCGTTTGGGCGGGTATGCCTTGTTGGGGCTACGCAGCAGTTGGGCGTTGAACCGAGAGGTGTCGTTGTCGCTGAAGGTGGATAACGTGCTGGACAGGTCCTATGCCCGGGCGAAGTACAGCTACCTCGGCGAGGCTCAGAATTATCGTGAAGAAGGTCGGGTGTGGATGGTTGGGCTGACATGGACGCCTGAGTTCTGAGGGACCTGCACCGACGTCATCACAGGCAAGCCAGCTCCCACAATTGAAATGCATTCCCCTGTGGGAGCTGGCTTGCCTGCGATAGCGGTTTCACAGGTTAGGCGATAAAACCTGACACAACCGCCCCACCGCCTCCAACATCTGCCCGCTGGGCCGCTCCAGGCCCTTGTCCGGCACTAATCGCACCCGCGAAGACATCATCGGCCATGCCTTCCACGCTTGTCTCTGAGCTTGATCACCCACCAGGATCACCTCGGGATCACGCGCCAGCACCGACTCGATATTGACCTGCGGCGCCGGCAACTTCAGATCATCAAACACATTACGCGCCCCGCACACACTGAGCGCATCGCTGATGATCTGCCCACCACCCACGGTGTACAGCGGTTGGTTCCACACTTGGTAAAACACCCGCAACGGCTCGGCCCGCTGATAGCGCTGGCGCAACTCGGCCAAGCGCTGGCGTAGTTGTGCAGCGAGCTGGCGCCCTGCCTCAGCTCGGCCCAATTGCTCGGCAATGGCCTGGACCTGAGTAGTCAGTTGCTCAAGGCTATGGGGCTCGGCGATATACACCGGGATATTCAACCGCTGAAGCTGCTCACGCTGGGCCGGGCCGACGCTGCCGGGCCACAGCAGGACCAGGTCGGGCTTCAGGCTGAGCAGACGCTCCATATCCAGTTGGCCGTAATGCCCGACCGACGCAACCGTTGCCAGTGCTGTTGGCCGCTCACCACCATCAAGCACACCCACCAACAGGTCGGCTGCGCCCAGCTCAACGACGATTTCAGACAGCGACGGCGCCAGGCTGACCACTCGTTCGGCTGCCATCGCCTGAACACTCAATACGAGCAGCAGTGCCAGCCAGTAGCGGCTCATCCCAGTTGACGCGGAATGCGGTAGAGGTAAAACAGCACCATGGTCGACATTGCCAGCAGGAACAGTGGCACCGCTTCCAGCCCCACGAACACCGCCAGCGCACCGATCCAGGCCGGTAGCGCGGCTACCAGCAAAGCCGTGCGCCGACGCGCCGCCAGGGTGATCCAGGCAGCAGGTTCTTCAGGGGTATCGAGGGCTTTGGAAGTAGCGATCAGCGCATGTTTATAGCCGTGAAAATAACGCAGGCTGAGAAACATCGAGGCCACGCCGGCAATGAAGAACGGCATGGCCAGCACGGGCAGCAGGGGTTCAGCACGGCCAAACAGCAGATTGATCACAAACAGGGGCAGCAATGCCAAAGCCAGGTACTGCCACCAGTTGAAGGATAACCGCCGTTTCACCTGGCCGCGAGTCACGCGCGGTCGACCTCGCCCTGGTGCTCGTTGCCCATCATATGGTCGAGCTTGCTGGCTTTGGTCGCCAGGTAGAGCTTGTTGTGCGGATTGTGCCCGGTGTGCAGCGGCACGCGCTCGGCCACGGTGATGCCCATCTCGGTCAAGGCTTTGACCTTGCGCGGGTTGTTGGTCATCAGGCGCAGGGATTTGACCCCCAGGTGCTCAAGCATCGGCAGGCAGATGGCGTAGTCGCGCTGGTCGGCGGCAAAGCCCAGGCGCTCGTTGGCTTCCACGGTGTCGGCGCCGCCATCTTGCAGTTCGTAGGCGCGGATCTTGTTCAACAAGCCAATGCCACGGCCTTCCTGACGCAAGTACAGCAGCACGCCACGGCCTTCACGGGCGATGGCTTGCAAAGCGGCTTCCAGTTGCGAGCCGCAGTCACAGCGCTGGCTGAACAGCGCATCGCCGGTCAGGCACTCGGAATGCACGCGCCCCAGCACCGGCGCGCCATCCGTGAGGTCGCCGAGGCTGAGCACAACGTGCTCGCGCCCGGTGGCTTCTTCGAGAAAGCCGTTCATGGTGAACGTGGCAAAAGGGGTAGGCAGCTTGGAAGCGGCGACGAAAACGACGGGCACCGTGTGCTCCTGATTTCAGATTTCACAGAGGCGGCCATTGTAACAGCAGGTTCCTACAGACGCTTAAGCTGAATTATCGCTGATAAAGATCAATAGGTTCGATTGGCCTTCGCGTCAGTTCTATGGGCCCGGAAACGGATACGGCTGTTTCCAGCGCGCAAAAGTCGCTTTGAGTTCGCCGGTCTTGACCAGGGCGGCCAAACGCTGGTCATACACCGCCATCAACGCCCTGCCGCGCTCGGTATCGGCAAAGGCTATGTAGAGCGGCAACTCGGCGATATGCGTAAGTTTGAACAGCGCCGGGTCTTGCGCCTGGCTGAGTACGTACTTGGCTTCAGTGAGGGCATCGATATAGAAATCGGCGCGACCGTATTGCAGCATCGGCAGGATACCGTCGCGCCGTTCGATCTGGTTGAAGCGGCGCACATTGGGCAGGTATTGCTCGTACTTGTAGCCACGCACCCAGGCCAGGCGGTAGTCGCCCAGCGTCGCCTGTGTCGGCGTAGGCGCAGTGGCGAGCCCAAGGGCGTATACGTGGTCGGCGTCGAAGTTCCAGCGGGGGTACAACACCCCGCTGACTTCATTGCGATAGGTGCCGACGCATCCATCCACCTCGCCACGCTGGGCCAGGCCGACCGAGCGGGTGTAGGGCTCGCTGCGGGTCTGCAGGGTGATGCCTATTGGCTCGAAGATCTGGCGCACCACGTCCCAGGCCAGGCCGCTGCCATCTTTATTGGTGTAGTCGTTCCACTCTTCGCCGGCCAGCATGACCTTGCCGGGCACCGACGCCTCATCCGCCTGAAGTACAGAGGTAAAGGCACACAGAGCGATCAGCAGCCAGCAGCGCACGACCATAGTGACGGCTTCCTACGTGGTAATCATCAGATAAAGGGTAGCGCAGGACGCTGGCTACGGCGTCTCGCGAAAATGCTGATAGCCGCGCACGGCCGGTGTAATGTCCTGACCATGGGCATCGAGCAGGGTCACGCCCTGCCCCGCTTCGACCCGACCGATCACGTGAATCGGCCAGCCGCCCGCTCGCAAAGGTGCCAACGCGGATATCGGCAAGGTAAATGCCAGCACGTAGTCATCGCCCCCGCTCAACGCCGCGACGCGGGCCTGATCCTCGCCGACAAATGTCAGTAAGGCGGTAGATAACGGCAACCTGTGACGTTCGATCACCAGGCTGACCGCCGAAGCCTTGGCGATATGCCCACAATCGGCCAGCAGCCCGTCGGAGATATCCATGGCCGCGCTCGCCTTGCCCCGCAACGTCAGCCCCAGGGCCAACTGCGGTTGCGGCGACCAGTAATGTGCCAGCAGCGGCTCGGCAACTGCCGCATCCGCCGTGCGTTGGCCCAAGACCAATGGCAAAGCACCAGCGGCATCGCCCAGTTCGCCGCCCACACACAGCAGCTCACCCGGCTGCGCACCACTGCGCGTCAACGCCTGCCCGGCCGGCACGCGGCCAAATACGGTCAGGGTCAGGCTCAGTGGCCCTCGGGTGGTATCGCCGCCCACCAAGCCCACGCCGCAACGTTGCGCCATGGCGTTCAGGCCTTGGGCATAGCAATGCAGCCAATCGGCATCAACGGTCGGCGTGGTCAGGGCAAGGGTAAACGCGAGGGGGTTGGCACCCATGGCGGCCAGGTCGCTCACCGCCACGGCCAGCGAGCGCTGGCCGAGCAGGTACGGGTCACAGGGGTCGGCAAAATGCACGCCGGCCACCAGCGTATCGGTAGAGACCGCCAGTTGCTCTCCGGCGGGCAGCGCCAGCAAGGCACAGTCGTCGCCGATCCCCAGGGCAATGCCATCGCCGCCTTGCGCACAAGGCGCGGCGGCGAAGTACTTGCGGATCAGCTCGAACTCGCCCATGCGGGACTCAAGCGCAGATTAGCGCTTGTGTTCCTTTACTTCGGCTTCACGCAGGCGCGGGGCCAGCTTGTCGAGCACGCCGTTGACGAACTTGTGACCGTCGGTCGAACCGTAGACTTTCGCCAGTTCGATGCCTTCGTTGATCACCACGCGGTACGGTACGTCAACACGCTTGAGCAGCTCCCAGGTGGACAGGCGCAGTACCGCGAGCTCAACCGGGTCCAGCTCTTCGAGGGTCAGGTCCAGGCATGGCGTCAGCGCAGCATCGATCTCGGTCATGTTGGCCGGAACACCGTGCAGGATGTCGTGGAAGTAGCTCTGGTCAGCAAAGGTGAAGTCGTTATCGACGCGAAATTGCGCTTCGATCTCGTTC
Source organism: Pseudomonas sp. W15Feb34 (assembly GCF_023127765.1). Classification (NCBI taxonomy): domain Bacteria; kingdom Pseudomonadati; phylum Pseudomonadota; class Gammaproteobacteria; order Pseudomonadales; family Pseudomonadaceae; genus Pseudomonas; species Pseudomonas sp. W15Feb34. Next base: position 81,436 of record NZ_SPKN01000006.1, on the reverse strand, counting down.
AGCGAAGTGCCAGCCATATGACGCTGGTACAGCGCCTGGGTGGCGAGCTGACGGGCCGCACGGCGCTTTTCGCTTTTCGAAGGCTTGCCGGCATCGGCTGGACGCTCGTCACGCGGGTTGAAACGATCGCTTTCGTCGGAAATCACTTGGCCTCCAACTGCGACAGCAGGCTGACCATTTCCAGCGCGGACAAGGCAGCTTCAGCGCCCTTGTTACCGGCTTTGGTGCCGGAACGCTCGATGGCTTGCTCGATGGAATCAACGGTCAGTACGCCGAAAGCGACTGGCACGCCGAACTCCATGGACACCTGGGACAGGCCCTTGGTGCATTCGCCGGCTACGTATTCGAAGTGCGGGGTGCCGCCACGAATGACCGCGCCCAGGGCGATGATCGCCGCGTATTCACCCTGCTGAGCAACTTTTTGCGCAACCAGTGGAATTTCGAAGGCGCCAGGGGCGCGGATAAGGGTGATATCGCTCTCGCTCACACCGTGGCGAACCAGGGCGTCAACCGCACCGCTTACCAGGCTTTCAACCACGAAGCTGTTGAAGCGGCCAACCACCAGGGCATAGCGGCCTTTGGGGGCGATGAAGGTACCTTCGATGGTCTTCAGGGTCATTCGACAAATCTCTTAAAGAGCCGGGACGCGAAAAGTGCGTCCCTCAGTGATGATTTAACCGCGAACAAGGGGCAGAAATCGCCGGCCTTTATTCGGAGGGCACGTATTCTACAACTTCCAGGTCGAATCCGGATATCGCATTAAATTTCATCGGTGCGCTCATCAGGCGCATTTTGCGCACGCCCAGGTCGCGCAGGATCTGCGAACCGGCACCGACGATGCTGTAGGTGGTCGGTTTTTTCACCGGCACGGCGTCGGCGGTTTCGCGGATATGTGCCAGCAATACGTCGCCGTCCAACGGGTGACCGAGCAACAGCACCACACCGCTGCCAGCCTCGGAAACCGCGGCCATGGCGGCGCGCAGGCTCCAGCGGCCGGGTTGCTTGACCATCAACAGGTCGCGCAGAGGGTCCATGTTGTGCACCCGCACCAGGGTCGGCTCTTCGGCGCAAATGTTGCCCAGGGTCAGGGCCATATGCACGTCGCCTTCCACTGAATCACGGTAGGTCACCAAATTGAATTGGCCCAGTTCGCTGTCCAGCGGCTGCTCGGCAATCCGCTGAACGGTACGTTCGTGGATCATGCGGTAGTGGATCAGGTCGGCAATGGTGCCGATCTTGAGGTTGTGTTCGGCGGCAAAGGCTTCCAGTTCAGTGCGACGGGCCATGGTGCCGTCGTCGTTCATCACTTCGCAGATCACCCCGCTCGGCTCGAAACCGGCCATGCGCGCCAGGTCGCAGGCGGCTTCGGTGTGACCGGCGCGAGCCAGGGTGCCACCCGGTTGAGCCATCAGCGGGAAAATGTGACCGGGGCTGACGATGTCTTCGGCCTTGGCATCTTTGGCGGCGGCGGCTTGCACGGTACGGGCGCGGTCAGCGGCGGAGATACCGGTGGTGACGCCAGTGGTGGCTTCAATCGATACCGTGAACTTGGTGCCGAAACCCGACCCATTGCGCGGCGCCATCAACGGCAGCTTGAGCAACTCGCAGCGTTCGCGGCTCATGGGCATGCAAATCAAACCACGGGCGTGCTTGGCCATGAAGTTGATGTGCTCAGGCTTGCACGCCTCGGCGGCCATGATGATGTCGCCTTCGTTCTCGCGATCTTCGTCATCCATAAGGATGACCATCTTGCCTTGGCGGATGTCTTCAACCAGTTCTTCGATGCTATTGAGCGCCACGCGGCACCCCCTTGGTCAGGATTTCAGGTAGCCGTTAGCGGCCAGAAAACTTTCGGTGATGTTGCCTGATGCAGGCTCTGCGGCCTTTTCGCCCAGCAACAGGCGCTCCAGGTAACGGGCAAGCAAGTCCACTTCCAGGTTCACCCGGCGCCCCGGCTGGTAGGAGGCCATGATGGTTTCGCTGAGGGTGTGGGGAATGATGGTCAGTTCAAATTCGGCGCCATTGACGGCGTTCACGGTCAGGCTGGTGCCATCAACGGTAATCGAACCCTTGTGGGCAATGTACTTGGCCAGCTCTTTGGGCGCACGGATGCGGAATTCCACGGCGCGTGCGTTTTCACTGCGGGTCACCACTTCGCCGACACCGTCGACATGGCCGCTGACCAGGTGACCGCCCAGGCGCGTGGTTGGCGTCAGGGCTTTTTCCAGGTTGACCGGGCTGCCGGCCTTGAGGTCGTTCATCGCGGTGCAGTCCAGGGTTTCCCGGCTGACGTCGGCGGCAAAGCCGTTGCCCGGCAGCTCAATAACGGTCAGGCACACGCCGCTGACGGCGATACTGTCACCCAGCTTGACGTCGCCGAGGTCCAGCTTGCCGGTTTCAACCAGCAGGCGCACGTCGCCGCCTTTGGGGGTCATTGCACGGATGCTGCCGATGGATTCGATAATGCCGGTGAACATTTCGCTCTCCTGAAAACGAGGGGCTGACGCTTAAGCGCAGGCCGGGAATTATACGCTCGCTGTCGGGACGGGAATGGCAGTGACTCGCCAGTCGTCGCCTACAGCGCGCATGTCAGTGATCTTGAGTTGGGGCGCGTCGACCAGCTTCTCAAGCGGCCAGTCCAGCAACGGCCGGGCAGCGGAGCCGAGGAACTTGCCGGCGATGAATATGACGTACTCATCCACCAGGCCCTGCTGGGCAAACGCGCCCGCCAGGCTCGGGCCCGCTTCCACCAGCACGTCGTTGACGCCACGGGCGGCCAATGCCACCAGCGCCGAGCGCAGGTCGACCTGGCCCTCCACACCCGGTACCACCAGGCACTCTGGGCCACGGGGAAACTGGTTCTCCGGGGCCACGCAGGTGATGACCAGTGCCGGGCCAGCCTTGAAGAAGGGTGCATTGAGCGGCACGCGCAAGCGGCCGTCGATCAACACGCGCAGCGGCGGGCGCGACATGGCCAGGGCGGTGGTTTGTTCATCCAGGCCCAACTCAGCGGCGCGCACAGTCAAGCGGGCGCCGTCGGCCAGCACCGTATCGGCACCGGTCAACACCACACTCGCCTCGGCACGCAGACGTTGGACGGCGGCGCGGGCAGCGGGGCCGGTGATCCATTGGCTTTCGCCGCTGGCCATCGCCGTGCGGCCGTCCAGGCTCATGGCCAGCTTGACCCGCACGAACGGCAAACCGTGCTCCATGCGCTTGAGGAACCCCGGGTTAAGCGCCCGCGCCTCAGCTTCCAGCACGCCGCTGCGCACCTCGATACCCGCCTGGGCCAGACGCTGCATGCCACGCCCGGCCACTTCCGGGTTCGGGTCCTGCATACCTGCCACCACCCGCGCCACACCGGCGCTCACCAGTGCATCGGCGCACGGCGGCGTACGGCCATGGTGGCTGCACGGCTCCAGCGTCACGTACACCGTCGCGCCACGGGCCTTTTCACCGGCGGCGCGCAGGGCATTCGGCTCGGCATGGGGCTCGCCGGTGCGCTCATGCCAGCCTTCGCCGACAATCTGCCCGTCACGCACGATCACGCAGCCCACCCGTGGATTGGGGTGGGTGGTGTACAGGCCCTTGCGCGCCAATTCGAGGGCACGCGCCATGTAATGGGCGTCGAGGACTGCCTGTTCAGACGTCATTGTTTGGAAGGCTCACGGGCCAGGCGGTCGATTTCTTCGCGGAACTCATTGAGGTCCTGGAAGCGTCGATACACCGAGGCAAAACGGATATAGGCGACTTCGTCGAGCTTTTGCAGTTCGCCCATCACCAACTCGCCGACCACCAGGCTCTTGACCTCGCGCTCGCCGGTCGCTCGCAGCTTGTGCTTGATATGCACCAGCGCCGCTTCCAGGCGCTCGACACTCACCGGGCGTTTTTCCAGGGCGCGCTGCATACCGGCGCGCAATTTTTCTTCGTCGAAAGGCTGGCGGCTGCCGTCGGACTTGATCAGACGGGGCAATACCAGTTCGGCGGTTTCGAAGGTGGTGAAACGTTCACCACAGGCCAGGCATTCGCGCCGGCGACGCACTTGATCGCCCTCGGCGACCAGACGCGAGTCAATGACCTTGGTGTCGTTGGCACCGCAGAAGGGACAGTGCATGGTTGGCAGGCAACAAAAAATGGGAGGGCCATGGTAGCGCATCCCCGTCGCAAGACAAGCCATAGCCTTTACGGTATATAGGCAGGCTTATATGTTTGATATTTTTTAAGCCACGGATTTTGTCCTTTCTGGAGCCGTACATGCAGTTACGACCACTCGTTCTACTCACGCTGTTCAGTTTTCTGGTCGCCTGCAGCAGCGAGGCCCCCAAACCAGCCGCGCCTCAACCGACACCGGCACAAGAGAAAAAAGTCCCGGGTATTGAAGACCTCGGCCCCCTGCCCGCCTATCAACGGGAAATCAGCGGCAGCCTGACCAATGTGCCCGCCGGCGCCGAAGTCGAGATGGCTCTGCTGGTGATCGACGACCGTTCGCGCCCGCAGCAACTGCTCGCCAGCAGCGTGCTGAGCGGCAATGGCAAGCCCCTGGCCTTCCGCCTGCGCTTCAACCCTGAAGCCTTCCCGGCCGGTGCACGCGTTGAATTGCGTGGCCGCGCCAGCCAGTCCGGCCAGTTGATCCTGCACTTGCCCGCCGTGCGCGTCACCCAAGCGATCACCCAGAGCACCGGCCCCCTGCAACTCGTCAAGGCGCCATGACGCCATGACGCCACCGCTGCACCTGCAGCGCGCCTTGAGCGAGTTGATCGGCGACGCGCAATTGGTGCCCTGCCCGCTACCGGGTACCGAATTGTCGCTATGGCTGCTCGATGCCGACAATATGGACCGCGCCTTCAGCCAGGAAGAAACCCGGCGCATCCTGCATGAGCCGCCCTACTGGAGCTTTTGCTGGGCCAGCGGCCTGGCGTTGGCGCGCTACCTGGCGGCGCATCCCGAGTGGGTCGCCGGCAAACGCGTGCTGGATTTCGGCGCCGGTTCCGGCGTGGCCGGGATTGCCGCCGTAAAGGCGGGGGCCCTGGAAGTAGTGGCTTGTGACCTGGACCCGCTGGCCCTGGCGTCTTGCCGCGCCAACGCCGAACTCAATGCGGTGGAGCTGGGCTATTGCGCCGACTTCTTCGCCGAAGCCGACCGTTTTGACTTGATCCTGGTGGCCGACGTGCTTTACGACCGCGCCAACCTGCCGCTGCTGGATCAATTCCTCACCCGTGGCCGCGAAGCGCTGGTGGCCGATTCGCGGGTGCGGGACTTCCAACACCCGCGTTATCAACGGCTGGAGGTTCTGGACGCGTTGACCCTGCCGGACCTGGCCGAGCCTTGGGAGTTTCGCAAGGTGAGTCTGTACCACTCGCGGCGCTGAGCCTTCGCGTTACAAATTCCCGGCAACAGATTGGCTAAGACAGGAAAAGGCGAGGCATGGAAAATGCCATCCTTCGCTCACGGATGGAAAATTTCCTGACATGTCCTGGCAGACAGTTTCGCTAATAACTTACGACTCAACGGCCTTGCCAAACGTCAGGCACCTGCTTAATCTTTGCGGCAATACACCCGCCATGCCTCTGGTTGCATCAGTAACCAAGCACAAATTGTGCGGGTTTTTTATGCCCGGTACTTTTTGGGCATGAGGTCATTCAGCAAACCTGCCATCGACGTTCCTGCCCAGCTGGGACTCCTCAAGCGGCGCGGACTGATAATTCACAATGAAGCTCGTGCCGAGCACTTCTTGCAATCCGTCAGTTTCTTTCGACTCAGCCCTTATATGCGGCCCTTTCAACAGCCTGACGCTATTGACCATCTTTTTCGTGAAGGTAGCCAGTTCCGCCAATTAACCCGCCTATACGATTTTGATAGAAGGCTTCGCTTACTGACCATGGATGCCATTGAGCGCGTCGAAATAGCCTCACGTTCGGTTATCAGTAATCACATGGGACCCGCCCATGGCAGTCATTGGTATCTCAATCCAGGGTTGTTCCACCTCAAATTTGATCATCAACGCCTGCTTGCAACACTGTCCATGAAGCAAGCCAGCGCAACCCGTGACTACCAGCGCGAATGCGAACGCATCGATAGATCACATGCCAGCGATGCACGAAAAGATCTTCTTAAACGCCAAAGGGCAAAAGAAAGTTATGCCCGTCATTACTCCGTGACCTACGTCCAGCCCGCGTTGATGCCGGGTTGGGCCATGTTGGAAGAATTGACACTGGGAGACTTATCCCATCTGTACAAAGGCTTGGCCAAGGACGCCGACAAGAAAGCGATCTCCAGGCGCCTTCTACTCCCGGCACCACTCATGCAGTCCTGGCTGCACACGCTGACCACTGTCCGAAATATCTGCGCTCACCATTCACGCATGTGGAACCGAGAATTGGGTATCCGTCCTGAATTGCCCAAAAAAGCCAGCTTTCCATGGCCGCAGTATTTGCTTCAACCGGGGACACATAGCCGCATGTTCTCCACGCTATGCATACTCAATCACCTGATGGGCCAGGTGAGCCCACATACTCGCTGGGGTCACAGCCTGCATCTGCTGATCGACGAGTTTCCCGACGTCCGTATCGAAGCAATGGGTTTTCCTCAGGACTGGTATCTGGACCCGTTTTGGCACGCGCATGATTACTGAATGCCAGGCGGCTTCCGATAGCTAGCGCCAGCCCTTATAGTTGCCCCCATTCCCGCTTTATTCGAGACGCCCCATGAGTGAGCCCACGCCGTACATCTTCGACGTCACCACCGCCAACTTCGACCAGGCGGTGATTCAGAATTCTTTTGAAAAACCTGTGCTGGTGGACTTCTGGGCCGAATGGTGTGCGCCATGCAAGGCGCTGATGCCGATGCTGGCGCAGATTGCCGAGAGCTATCGCGGCGAGTTGCTGTTGGCCAAGGTCGATTGCGAGGCCGAACAGGACATCGTCGCGCGTTTCGGCATTCAAAGCCTGCCGACGGTGGTGTTGTTCAAGGATGGCCAGCCGGTGGACGGCTTTGCCGGTGCGCAGCCGGAGTCGGCAGTACGGGCGATGCTGGAGCCACATGTGCAGATGCCACCACCGGCTGCGGCGGATCCGCTGGAACAGGCCCAGGCGCTGTTCAGCGAAGGACGCATCAGTGAAGCTGAAGGGCTGCTGGTGGCGCTGTTGGGCGAAGACAACACTAACGCCCCCGCGTTGATCCTGTACGCACGCTGCCTGGCCGAACGCGGCGAATTGGGCGAAGCCCAGGCCGTGCTTGACGCTGTCAAAAGCGACGACCACAAGGCCGCCCTGGCCGGGGCCAAGGCGCAGATCACCTTCCTGCGCCAGGCCGCAGACTTGCCGGACACCGCCGATCTGAAGAGCCGTCTGGCACAGAACCCGCAGGACGACGAAGCGGCCTATCAGTTGGCGATCCAGCAACTGGCGCGCCAGCAGTACGATGCGGCACTGGAAGGTTTGCTCAAGTTGTTTACCCGCAACCGCAGCTACAGCGAAGGCTTGCCGCACAAGACGTTGCTGCAGGTGTTCGAATTGCTGGGCAATGAGCACCCGCTGGTCACGGTGTACCGCCGCAAATTGTTTGCCGCGTTGTACTAATCACCGATCCAACGGTACAGCGGCGTATCCCCGCCGCTGCTCACCTTGACTTTGGCGCTATGGCGCAGGCGCACCAACAGGCGCTTGCCCGCGCCCGCATCGCCTGCCAACCCTTCCAGTTGATCGAGCAATTCCAGACCGTTGAGCTGCCCGGCCTTGCGCAGCACCTCCTGGGCGCTCTGCCATAGGTCGTCGTTCTGTTTGACCGGCGCCGCGGTTGGCGCACTGGGCATTGGGGCGGCCTGAAGCTGTGCGCCCAAGCGCGCCCAATCGCCGTCGTCCAGTTCCAGGGTCAAGTCCACCGGCAGGTCGCCGATGGTTCCACGAATTCGCAACATCGCTGTACTCCTGCATTTTTCTGACCGTCATGCTCCCATGCAGCTTGCGCAACACCAAGCAGGCGGTCAAACTCTCGGCTCTATTGTTATAAGATCACATAACAAAACTTTCATCCTGGAGCCTCCCATGCGCCGTTTGCTGCTTGCTTTGCCGTTCGCCCTGCTGCCACTGGCTGTTGCCCACGCTCATGAAGAGCATGATCACGAGCACGGCAGCCTCGGCGCCCATGAACACGGGGTCGGCCGTCTCAATGCCGTGCTGGATGGCAAGGCCCTTGAGCTTGAACTGGACAGCCCGGCCATGAACCTGGTGGGTTTCGAGCATGTAGCGACCAGCGCCGCCGATAAAGCCAAGGTCGCCGGTGTACGCAAACAACTGGAGAACCCGTTGGCCCTGTTCAACCTGCCCAAGGCCGCAGGATGTGTGGTCAGCAGCCAGGAACTCAATAGCCCGCTGTTCGGTGACAAACCAGAAGCCGACCATGACGACGATGACCACGCCACCGACGGCAAAGGCGCCGCCGCTCACGAGCACCATCACGACCACAGCGAAATCCACGCCCACTACCAATTCACCTGCGCCACGCCGACGGCGCTGAGCAACCTCGATCTGAGCCAAGTGTTCAAGACCTTCCCCGCCACCAAGAAAATTCAGGTACAACTGATCGGCCCGAGCGGTCAGCAAGGTGTTGACGCGACGGCCACCGCCGCCACCCTGAAGTTCTGACTTGAAAGCACAGTCCATGTGGGAGCTGGCTTGCCTGCGATACTGGCGACGCGGTGCAGCAGGCACACCGTAGCGATGCCATCGCAGGCAAGCCAGCTCCCACAGTGGATCGGCGCCATTTTCGACTACCAGGCGACACTGACTTCCCATGACTCAAGCGTTAATCGAACTGTCCGACCTGGGCTTCAACTGGCCCGGTCACCCGCAGTTGCTGGACATCCCCGCGTTCCGCCTGGAACCCGGGGAAACCCTGTTCCTCAAGGGCCCGAGCGGCAGTGGCAAGACCACGCTGCTGGGGCTGTTGGGGGGCGTGCAGAAACCCTGCCAGGGCAGCATCCGCCTGCTGGGGCAGGAGTTGACCGAACTCTCGGCCGGCGCCCGTGATCGTTTCCGTGTGGACCACACCGGCTACATCTTCCAGCAGTTCAACCTGCTGCCGTTTCTATCGGTGCGCGAAAACGTCGAGTTGCCTTGCCATTTTTCCAGGTTGCGCGCACAACGGGCCAAACAGCGCCACGGCAGTGTCGACCAGGCGGCTGCGACCTTGCTCGCGCACCTGGGCTTGAAGGACAAGGACTTGCTGGAGCGCCGCGCCGACTCGCTGTCCATCGGCCAGCAACAACGGGTGGCTGCCGCCCGTGCGTTGATCGGCCAACCGGAACTGGTGATCGCCGACGAGCCCACCTCAGCCCTGGACTATGACGCCCGCGAAGCGTTCATCCAGTTGCTGTTCGCTGAATGCCGTGAAGCTGGCGCCAGCCTGTTGTTTGTCAGCCATGACCAGAGCCTGGCGTCACTGTTCGACCGCAACCTGTCACTGGCCGAACTCAATCGCGCCGCCACGCCCGCAGAGGTTTGAGATGTATCTGTTTCGTCTAGCCATGGCCAGCCTGGCTAACCGCCGCTTTACTGCGATCCTCACTGCCTTCGCCATCGCGCTTTCCGTGTGCTTGTTGCTGGCGGTGGAGCGCGTGCGTGTCGAGGCGCGCAACAGTTTTGCCAGCACCATCAGCGGTACCGACCTGATCGTCGGGGCACGTTCGGGCTCGGTCAACCTGCTGCTGTATTCGGTGTTTCGCATCGGCAACGCCACCAACAACATCCGCTGGGACAGCTTTGAGCATTTCGCCGCCAGCCCCCAGGTGAAATGGGCCATTCCGATTTCCCTCGGCGACTCCCATCGCGGTTACCGCGTGATGGGCACCAACGAATCCTACTTCGAGCATTACCAGTACGGGCGCAAGCAAAACCTCGAACTGGCCAGCGGCCGCGCCTTCGCTACCGACCCGTTTGAAGTGGTGCTCGGCGCCGAAGTCGCCGACGCCCTGCATTACAAACTCGGCGACAAGCTGGTGCTGGCCCACGGTGTAGCGGTGGTCAGCCTGGTCAAGCACGACGACAAACCCTTCACTGTGGTCGGCATCCTCAAGCGTACCGGTACGCCGGTAGATCGCACGTTGCACATCAGCCTGGGTGGCATGGAGGCGATCCATGTCGACTGGCACAACGGTGTGCCGGCCCAGGGCAAAGGCCGCATCAGCGCCGACCAGGCGCGCAATATGGACCTGACGCCGCAAGCCATCACCGCGTTCATGCTCGGCCTGAACAACAAGATTTCCACCTTCGCGTTGCAAAGGCAGATCAATGAGTTCCGTGGCGAGCCGATGCTGGCGATCCTGCCGGGCGTGGCCCTGCAAGAGCTGTGGAGCATGATGAGCACCGCCGAGAAAGCCTTGTTCGTGATCTCGCTGTTCGTGGTGCTGACCGGGTTGATCGGTATGCTCACGGCGATCCTCACCAGCCTCAACGAGCGCCGCCGCGAGATGGCGATTCTGCGTTCGGTGGGTGCACGCCCCTGGCATATCGCGAGCCTGCTGATCTTCGAAGCCTTCGCCCTGGCCTTGTCCGGTGTGGTAGCAGGCGTGGGCCTGCTGTATGTCTGCATCGCCGCCTCCCGTGGTTACTTGCAGGCCAACTACGGGCTGGACCTGCCGATGTCCTGGCCGAGCGAATATGAATGGACCCTGCTGGCGGGTATCCTCGCGGCAGCGCTGTTGATGGGCAGCGTGCCCGCGTGGCGCGCCTATCGACAATCTTTGGCCGATGGCCTGTCCATCCGTGTATGAGGAAGGCTTCGATGCGTCGTGCCCTGTTTGCCCTGTTACTGCTGACGGCCGTGCCCGTGTGGGCGGATGAACAGCCCAAGGACCTGTCCTGGCAGGAAATGATCCCGCCGGATGCGCCACCGGAAGTGCCTAATATGAAGCCGCTGCACGACCTGTCGAACATGGCCGATGCCTTGTCCGTCGAGGCGGCGCCGGCGGCCAAGCAGGATCTGCCCAACGCGCCGGTGGTGCAGAGCCTCGACGGCCAGCACATCCGCCTGCCGGGGTATATCGTGCCACTGGAAGTCAGTGAAGAAGGCCGCACCACCGAGTTTCTGCTGGTGCCGTATTTCGGCGCGTGCATCCACGTGCCGCCACCGCCGTCGAACCAGATCGTGCATGTCAAAAGCGAAGTCGGCGTGAAGCTCGATGAGCTGTACCAGCCGTACTGGATCGAAGGCGCGATGCAGGTCAAGCCGTCGACGAGTGAACTGGCCGACGCCGGTTACCAGATGGATGCCCAGAAGATTTACATGTACGAGCTGCAGGAGTAGCGCTGATCACCCTTTCATTGAGCTGAGTCAAAAGACCGAACGGAACGATCTTTACCATTGGACGTACAACTTTTAAACGTCCTTTGGAGCTCCCATGAACAAGTCTCTGCTCGGCGCGTCCCTCTTCGCGCTCGCCCTCGTCGCCCCGGTCGCACACGCTCACCAGGCGGGCGATATTCTGGTGCGTGCCGGTGCAATCACCGTCAACCCGGACGCCGACAGCGGCAAAGTCAAGGTTGACCAGGGCCCGCTGGCCGGCACCAACCTGGGCGGCAAGGCGACCATGAGCAGCGACACCCAACTGGGCTTGAACTTCGCCTACATGATCACCGACCACGTCGGTATCGAATTGCTGGCCGCCACGCCCTTCGAGCATGACGTGAAACTCAAGAACACCGCACTGGGCGCCGCCAACGGCAAGCTCGGTTCGCTCAAGCACCTGCCGCCGACCCTGAGCGTCGTGTACTACCCGCTGGACAACAAGTCGGCATTCCAGCCGTACGTGGGCGCCGGTATCAACTACACCTGGATCTACGACGAACACGTCGGCGGTCGCGCTCAACAAGCCGGCTTCAGCAACTTCAAGGCCGAAAACTCCTGGGGCTGGGCCGCACAGATCGGCGCCGACTACATGATCAACGACAATTGGATGATCAACGCCCAGGCGCGCTACATCGACATCAGCACCAAGGCGACTGTGGATAACAATGCGCTGGGCCAGGGCACTCGGGCCAAGGTCAATGTGGACGTGGATCCGATGGTTTACATGGTGGGTATTGGCTACAAGTTCTAAGCAACACTGCATAACCCATGTGGGAGGGGGCTTGCTCCCGCTAGCAGAGTGTCAGTCAACAGATTCATGGACTGACCCATCGCTATCGGGAGCAAGCCCCCTCCCACATTTGGTTTTGTAGCGTGTCAGCTGTGGCGGTAGAACCGGTCCAGCAACGCCGGAAGCCCCGCCCGCCATGCCCTTGGCTTGATGCCAAAGGTATGCAGGATCTTCTTGCACGCCAGCACCGCGTGCTGCGGTTCATCCGCCGCATCCGGCCGAGCCGCGTGGGCCTGGGCAGTGGGGGATTCAATGGCCAGCGCGTGGAAGTTGCGCGCCTCGGTCAGGATCGCCTGGCCCAGGGCCAACGGCGTAGTCGCCTCATGCCCGGCGTAATGATAGGTGCCCCACAGCGGCGCCGCGCAATCAAGCTGCTTGAGCACCGAGATAATCACCCGTGCGGCATCGTCCACCGGCGTCGGGTTGCCACGACGGTCGTCGGCCATCAGTAGTTCATCAGGTTTTTCGGCCCGGGCCAGGAACCGCCCGAGCGTGCCGTCGACACTGTCATCGAGCAACCAGCCAAATCGCAGCAGCACATGTTGTGGGCAAGTGGCGCGCACGCTCTGTTCGATACGCCACAACGCCTGGCCGCGCAGGCCCAGGGGCACCGGCTCGTCTTTTTCGCTGTAGGCGGTGGCGCGCGAGCCATCGAACACCCGGTAGCTGGACGGTTGCAGCAGCGTGATGCTGTGGTGCTGGCACAATTCAGCCAGGCGTTCGATGGCGAACTCCTGAGCGGCCAAGCGGGTTTCGCTCACGGTTTCGGCCTGGAACCAGTCGAAATAGTAGGCGAGGTTGATCAATGCATCGGGACGGGTGTCGTCGAGCAATTGGGTAAGGCTCGCGGCATCCCAGCCGTCTTGGGGCGGTTTGGGGGCGAGGAAACCGATGTCTTCCTCTGCACCGAGGCGAATCAGCGCCTGCCCGAGGGCATTCCCGCCGCCCAGTAACATAAGGCGCATTCGCATAGATTGAGCAGGCCCGGTCTGTTTGGAACGATGGTTATTATCGACAGGCGTGTGCGCCTTGCCGTAGGTAGTTGCCAGAATCGTTGCATTTTGCGGGTTTGTAGCGCAACCGTCACGGATAAAGTACGTGTTTGCAACTTGTTGGAGCAGGTGGCATCAATCACTTCATGAACCTTCCCGAATCAACGGCCAGCGCACTGGACGGTTTTCACCCCGCCGTCAGTGCCTGGTTTTGCAGGACCTTCCCCTCGGTGACCGGCGCCCAGGCCCAGGCGTGGCCGCTGATCCGCCAGCGGCGGTCAACGCTGATCGCCGCGCCCACCGGCTCGGGCAAGACCTTGACGGCCTTTTTGGCGGTACTCGACGATTTGGTCCACCAAGGCCTGGCCAACGGCGGGCAACTGCCGGACGAGACCCTGGTGGTGTATGTGTCACCGCTCAAGGCGCTGTCCAACGACATCCAGATCAACCTGCAAAACCCGCTGGCCGGCATTACCGAGCAGCTTCAAAGCCTGGGCCTGCCGCCGCTGGTGATCCGCACCGCCGTACGCACCGGCGACACCCCGCAAAAAGACCGCGCACAGATGCGCAAGCGCGCGCCGCATATCCTGGTGACCACGCCCGAATCTCTGTATGTGCTGCTGGGTTCGGATTCCGGCCGACACATGCTCGCCAGCACGCGCACGGTGATCGTCGATGAGATCCATGCCATCGCCGCCGGCAAGCGCGGCAGCCACCTGGCCTTGAGCCTGGAGCGCCTGCAAGCGCTGTGCGCCGAGCCATTGACCCGTATCGGCCTGTCAGCCACGCAAAAACCCATCGAAGCGGTCTCGCGTTTTTTGGTCGGCACCGACCGTGAGTGTGCCATCGTCGACATCGGCCATGCGCGCCCACGGGACCTGGATATCGAAGTGCCGCCAGTGCCGCTTTCGGCGGTGATGGCCAACGATGTGTGGGCCCTGGTCTACGACCGCCTCGCGCAATTGGCCCGCGAACACCGCACCACGCTGATTTTCGTCAACACCCGGCGCCTGGCCGAACGCCTGGCCCGGCATCTGAGCGAGCGGCTGGGCAAGACCGCTGTGGCCGCCCACCATGGCAGCCTGGCCAAGGAACTGCGCCTGGACGCCGAGCAACGGCTCAAGGCCGGCGAACTGCAAGTGCTGATCGCCACCGCGTCCCTGGAGCTGGGCATCGATATTGGCGAGGTGGACCTGGTCTGCCAGATCGGCTCACCCGGCTCGATCAATGGCTTTTTGCAACGCGTCGGCCGCTCCGGGCACCAGGTCGGCGGTACGCCCAAAGGGCGCTTGTTTGCCACCACCCGTGACGACTTGATCGAATGCGCCGCGTTGCTCGACTGCGTACGCCGTGGCGAGCTGGATACCTTGCATATTCCAGTGGCGCCGCTGGACGTGCTGGCCCAGCAGATCATTGCCGAAGTCAGCGCCCGTGAATGGCCGGAACAGGCGCTGCTGGCGCTTGTTCGCCGCGCTGCGCCTTACGCCGAGCTGGATGAGCGCCACTACCAGGCCCTGTTGCAGATGCTCAGCGAGGGCTACAACGGCCGCCAGGGTATCCGCAGCGCCTACCTGCACCGTGACGCCGTGACCCACACCCTGCGCGGCCGCCGCGGTGCCAGGCTCACCGCCGTCACCAGCGGTGGCACCATCCCGGACAACGCCGACTACAGCGTGTTGCTGGAGCCTCAGAGCCTGAACATCGGCAGCGTCAACGAAGACTTCGCGGTGGAAAGCATCGCCGGCGACATCTTCCAACTCGGCAATACCTCTTACCGCATCCTGCGGGTCGAAGCGGGCAAGGTGCGTGTCGAGGATGCCCATGGCCAACCGCCGACCATCCCGTTCTGGCTGGGCGAAGCACCCGGGCGCAGCAACGAGTTGTCGGTGGCCGTGGCGCGCTTGCAAGGGCAAATCGACAGCTTGCTGGGTGCCACGCCCGGCGACCTGCAACCGGCCCTCGACTGGCTAACCGGCACCCTGGGCCTGCATCGCGCCAGCGCCGAACAACTGCTGGATTACCTGGCCCGGTCGCGCCAGGCCCTGAGCGCCCTGCCCTCCCGGGACACGTTGATCATGGAGCGGTTTTTCGACGCGTCCGGCGGCACCCAGTTGATCATCCACACGCCGTTTGGCAGCCGCATCAACCGCGCCTGGGGCCTGGCGTTGCGCAAGCGCTTCTGCCGCACCTTCAACTTCGAGCTGCAAGCGGCGGCCAGCGAAAACGCCATCGTGCTGTCGCTGTCCACCAGCCACAGTTTTGCCTTGGATGAGGTGTGGCGTTACCTCAACAGCAACAGTGCTGAACACCTCCTGATCCAGGCCGTGCTGGATGCGCCGCTGTTCGGCGTGCGCTGGCGCTGGAATGCCGGCGTGGCCCTGGCGTTGCCGCGCTACACCGGTGGGCGCAAGGTGGCGCCGCAGATCCAGCGCATGAAGAGCGAAGACCTGATCGCCAGCGTCTTTCCGGACCAGATCGCCTGCCTGGAAAACCTCGCCGGCGAGCGCGAAATCCCCCATCACCCACTGGTGGAACAAACCCTCGACGATTGCTTGCATGAAGCCATGGACAGTGAAGCCTGGCTGGCACTGCTGCGGCGCATGGAAGGCGGGGAAGTCCGATTGATCAGCCGCGACCTGCCCGCCCCTTCGCCCATGGCTGCGGAAATTCTCAGCGCCAAGCCCTACACCTTTCTCGACGACGCCCCGCTGGAAGAGCGCCGCACCCAGGCCGTGCTCAACCGACGCTGGAGCGACCCGCAGAGCACCGATGACCTGGGCGCACTGGATGCCGAGGCTATCGCCGGCGTTCGCGAAGAAGCCTGGCCCGCGCCCAATGGCGTAGATGAAATGCATGAAGCGCTGATGAGCCTGGCGTGCATCGCAGCCCCTGAAGTTGCACCGCAATGGGCCGCATGGCTGCACGCCTTGGCCAAGGCCGGGCGAGCCTGTCAGTTGCACAACGGCATGTGGGTCGCCGTTGAGCGCTTGAGTTGCTTGCAGGCGCTCTACCCTAACGATTTGCCACTGCTGCCCGGGTTCGACGAGCCCTGGGAGTTTGATGACGCGCTGTTAGAAGTACTGCGTGCGCGCCTCAGTGGTTTTGGCCCGTTGAACCTGGTCGAAATCGCTGCCCCCCTGGCGCTGCCCGTGGCGGCAATCACTCAGGCCCTGTCGCGCCTGGAGCAGGAAGGCTACGTGCTGCGCGGGCACTTCAGCCCCGGTGCCACGCAGGAACAATGGTGCGAACGTCACTTGCTGGCACGCATTCATCGCTACACGGTCAAGCGCCTGCGCCGAGAGATCGAGCCGGTGGCATTGCAGGATTTCATGCGCTTTCTGTTCGATTGGCAGCACCTGTCCGACAGCACCCGTGGCCAGGGCAGCGCCGTATTGCCGCAGATAGTCAGCCAACTCGAAGGTTATGCCGCCGCCACGTCGGCCTGGGACACTGACCTGCTCAGCGCGCGCATCAAGGATTATTCATCGACCTGGCTCGATGACCTGTGCCGCAGCGGCAAGCTGGTATGGACGCGCTTAAGCAACAAGGCCGGCGCCATGGCGTTGCGCAGCACCCCGGTGGTTTTGCTCCCCCGTAGCCAGGTGGCGTTGTGGAGCGGGCTGACCGAGCCCACCGACAGCACCACGCTGTCGCCCAAGGCGCAGAAAGTCCACTCGGCCCTGCGCGAACACGGCGCCTTGTTTTTTGATGAACTGGTGCCCGAGGCCCACCTGCTGCGCAGCGAGCTGGAGACAGCCTTGCAGGAACTGGTAGGCGCCGGCCTGGTGAATGCCGACAGCTTCGCCGGGCTGCGCGCCCTGACCACGCCCGCCAGCAAACGCCAGGCCCGCAGCAGTCGGCGTGGGCGCGGAGCGTTTGTCGGCGGCATGGATGATGCCGGTCGCTGGGCCTTGGTGCGCCGCTCCTCGACCGCCGCCGGCGCGCATTCGGCCGAAACCCTGGAGCATGTGGCGATGACCCTGCTGCGCCGTTACGGCGTGGTGTTCTGGCGCTTGCTGGAGCGCGAGGCGGATTGGTTGCCGAGCTGGCGTGAATTGCTGCGCACCTTCCATCGGCTGGAGGCACGCGGGGAGATTCGTGGCGGGCGGTTTGTCAGTGGGTTGGCGGGCGAACAGTTTGCGTTGCCGGAGGCGATACCCTTGCTGCGCGAGGTGCGGCGGCGGGCACATGACGGGAGCTTGATCGCGGTGTGCGGGGCGGATCCATTGAACCTTGTGGGCACGCTGCTACCGGGGGCCAAAGTGCCGGCGGTGAGCGGTAATCGGATTGTATATCGCGATGGGCTGCCGGCGGCGGTGATGGTCGCCGGCAAGCAGCAGGTGTTGCTGGAGATGGATCAGCAGGCAGTGCAGGAGAAGTTGATCAGGCGCTGACCTTTAGGCCCTCATCGGGAGCAAGCCCCCTCCCACATTTGAATGTGTTCACACATCAAAATGTGGGAGGGGGCTTGCTCCCGATGGGGCCGGAACACCCACTCTCATCATTGCGGCCTGGCTTGCTCGGCCTCTGGCTCATCCTCCTGCGCCACACGCTTGGGCAACAACACCTGCTGTGGATAAGTCTGCGCAAAATGCACCTCGTCACAGTTATCCACAAGCTTTTTCAAGCGCTGATTGAACGCTCGACTCACCGCATATTGCCCACCCGATACCGTGCGGAATTGCGCCGTGAGCACCACGCCATTGAGGTCCATCTTGTCCACGCCGAACACTTCCAGTGGCCCTTGCAGGTTGTACTTGAGGAACACGTCGTCACGAATCGACTGGCCTGCTTCACGGATCAGCTCCACGGCCTTGTCCACGTCGGTGTCGTAGGTGAACTGCACCGAGAAGAACGCATAGGCGAATTGGCGCGACTGGTTGGTGACCGCCTTGATCTGCCCGAACGGTACCGAATGCACAAAGCCCTTGCCGTCGCGCAGGCGAAGGGTGCGGATGGTCAAGCCCTCGACGGTACCGGCGTGGCCGGAATCGAGCACCACCCAGTCGCCGATGGAGAGCGTGTCTTCGATGATGATAAACAGGCCGGTGATCACGTCCTGCACCAGCTGCTGGGAGCCAAAACCAATCGCCAGGCCGACCACCCCCGCACCCGCGAGTAACGGCGCGACGTTGATACCCAGATTGGCCATGGTGGTGATCGCACAGATAACCACCAGAATGATTTTCACCGCATTACGCAGCAGCGGCAGGATGGTTTTGACCCGCGTACTGGGCTGGCGGCTGGAACGTTTGTTCACCGGGGGCTTGAGCGCTTCCTGAATCGCCGTATCGAGCACCACCCAGAACAGCCACGTCATCAGCAGGATCAGGCCGATACTGCTGAGCGAATCGCTGATCGCCCGGCCCACTGAGTTGCGTTGGGCGAACTCGAACAGCGACACGCCCCAGATACGCCCCAGTATCTCGATAAAAGCGATGGCCATCACAATGCGCAATATCGCGTGCAACAGGCTGAGAAAGCGCTCCTTGTAGGCACTGCTGCGCTGTATCGCCACTTGGCTGCGCGACTTGAACAAGTGTTGCAGCACCGTGCTGAGAAATACCGTGCCGATCAGCAGGATGGTGGTCAACAAGGCGCAGCGCAGGGCCTTTTGATTATCGTCGCCGGCACCGATCAAGTTGATCGCCGAGACCAGTACCATCAACAGGATCGGCCAATACCACAGCCCGGAAAATACCCGCAGCGATTGCTGCAACGCCGGATGCTTAAGGCGCTGCGCCAACGGCCGGTTACGAATCAAATGCGCCACCGGGCGACGCAGGCGAACCACCAGCACACCGAAGATCACTGTCGCGAACAGCCCGGTAAACACCGCAACACTGCTGGTGATGTTGCCGCCCAGCTGCCGGGCGATCTGCGGGCTGGTGAGCGCGTCGCTGAGGGCGGCAAGAAAGCCGATCAGGAACAGCGGTTTGGGGCAATAGTCGCGAATGATCTGCACCGCCGGGCGCTTGTGGCCGACATTGAACATGACGATCACGCACAGCAGCATGGAGGTGGAAAAGATGCCGCTACTGGTGGCGTAGGCAAAACACAGCGCCAGTGCCCGTCCTACGGAAGAGGCGAGAAAATGGCTGACATACAGCGTCAATGGCAGGCAGATAACCGCAGGGATGGTGTAAGGCACCACATACCCCAGCACGCCCAGCAAGCGTGCCCGCCGGCGAAA
This sequence comes from Pseudomonas sp. W15Feb34, assembly GCF_023127765.1. Lineage (NCBI taxonomy): Bacteria > Pseudomonadati > Pseudomonadota > Gammaproteobacteria > Pseudomonadales > Pseudomonadaceae > Pseudomonas > Pseudomonas sp. W15Feb34. Next base: position 62,118 of record NZ_SPKN01000006.1, on the reverse strand, counting down.
AAAGGCGCGCAGGCTCAAGCGCCGCACGATAAAGCGCCCCAGTAACGTCAGCAGCGCAAAAGCACCCACCCAAACGGCGGATAACAGCAGGAAATCCCCTGCCACACTCCACGGCGAGCGTGCGGCGGTCTGGTCGACCAGCCGCCCGACTTCATTCGCGGCCCGGTCGGCCCGCAGGCGCCACTCGTCGATAAAGTTCTGGTTCAGATCGAGCTTCTGCTGCACATCATCAATGCTGGAACTGATGGCCCCGAGCAGGCCGCCCTCCACCAGCAACTCGGGCTTGGCCGCCGCGTCGGACTCAGGCGCGGTGGCAGCAGCTTGCAATGCGCCGCTGCCGCAGAACAGCAGCGCCCCTAGCAGTAATGCAGTCTTTAAATTCAGCAAAACAGCGGGCTCCTTCAGAAGGGTCTGTAAGGAACTGACGGGTTTGAGCCTTGATCGTTCCCTGTGTTTGCGGGCATGTGATTCAAATTGCGGGAGGGGGCTTGCTCCCGATAGCAGGCTGTCAGTCAGCAACTTCATGACTGATGCACCGCTATCGGGGGCAAGTCCCCTCCCACATTTCGCACCCCGTACCGTCTGTAGGAACGTGGAAACTTTCCGCCAAATATCGCAGTCATCCCATAACGCACCCCACCTCCACAGGAGCAACCATGGCGGCGATTCATATCGGCATTTCCGGCTGGCGCTACACGCCCTGGCGCGGGGACTTCTACCCCGACGGGCTGACCCAGAAACGCGAGTTGCAGTTTGCGTCACGCGCCGTGAGTAGCATTGAAATCAACGGTTCTTTCTATGCGCTGCAAACCCCCAAGCGCTATGCGCAGTGGTACGCCGATACGCCTGAGGGATTCATGTTCAGCGTCAAGGCGCCACGCTATGTCACGCATATCCTGCGCTTGCGCGAGGTGCACAAGCCCGTGGCCAATTTCTTCGCCTCCGGGGTGCTGGAGCTCAAAGAAAAACTCGGTCCAATCCTTTGGCAGTTCCCGCCCAGCTTCAAATTCGACGCCGCACTGTTCGAAGCCTTCCTGGCCGATTTACCCACCAACACCCAACAGGCCGCCGCCCTCGCCCGCCAGCACGAGCCGCGCCTGAACGGCAAGGCAAGCATGAAAGCCTATGGCAAAAAACCCTTGCGCCATGCCGTGGAAATTCGCCACATGAGCTTTGCGGTACCGGAGTTTGTGCAGCTGCTGGACAAGTACGGTGTTGCCCTCGTAGTGGCTGACACCGCCGGCAAGTGGCCCTATATCGAAGACGTCACCGCCAACTTCATGTACCTGCGATTACACGGCGACAAGCAGCTCTACGCCAGTGGCTATACCGATGAAGCGCTCAAACGCTGGGGTGACCGTATCGAGCGCTGGGCGCACGGCAAACAACCGGCGGATGCGCACCTTGTCGCCCCGCAACGCAAACCCCGCGTGCGCAAACAGCGTGACGTGTTCTGCTTTTTCGACAATGACATCAAGGTGCGCGCGCCTTTCGATGCGCGCCAGTTGTTACAGCGCTTCGGGCTGGACAAGCACTTGCTCACGGCACCCGGGCAGTTGCCGGAACCGGGAGTGTTGCCATGACTCACCCCGAGCTGATCCCCGTGCCCCCCACCACCGCCATCACGCGTTTTACCGTGCTGACGGTGAATATCCATAAAGGCTTCACCGCCCTGAATCGACGCTTCATCCTGCCCGAACTGCGCGAAGCGGTGCGCAGCGTCGGTGCCGATATGGTGTTCCTGCAAGAGATCCACGGCACCCACGAGCGCCATCCCCAGCGCTATAGCGACTGGCCGAAGATGCCGCAGTACGAATTTCTCGCCGACAGCATCTGGCCGCAGTTTGCCTATGGTCGCAATGCGGTCTACCCCCATGGCGACCATGGCAACGCGCTGCTGTCAAAATTCCAGATCATTCGTTACGACAACCTCGACATCTCCCAAAGCGGCCATGAGAACCGCGGCCTGCTGCATTGCGTACTGCGCCTGCCGGGCGGCGAACGCGAGGTGCATGCCATCTGCATCCACCTGGGCTTGCGCGAGGTACATCGCCAACAGCAACTGCGCTTGCTTGAGCAGCGTATTGGCCAGATCCCGGCGGATGCGCCCCTGGTGGTCGCCGGCGATTTCAATGACTGGCGGCAAAAGGCCGACCTGAGTCAAAGCGGCCTGCAGGAGGTGTTCATCCACGCCCACGGCAAGCCTGCGCGTACGTTCCCGGCACGCCTGCCGTTACTGCCGCTGGATCGCATCTATGTGCGCAACCTGACCATCCACAACCCGCGCGTGCTCACCACGCGGCCGTGGTCGCACCTGTCAGACCATGTGCCCCTGTCGGTGGAGATTGAGTTATGAGCATTGCGGTAGAACATATCGCCACCGACCAGCCGCCGGATGACAGCAAGGCCCGCGACCTGGACTACGGCTGGCAGAGCGGCAATCGTGTGCAATTGCTGGAAAATGGCGAGGCCTATTTTCCCGCGGTGTTCGAGGCCATGCGCGACGCCCAGCGGGAAATCCTGCTGGAGACCTTCATCCTCTTTGAAGACAAGGTCGGTCATGAGCTGCAAGGCATTCTCATCGAAGCGGCGCAACGCGGGGTCAAGGTAGTGGTCAGCCTTGACGGTTTCGGCTGCGGCGAACTGAGCCCGGCCTTTCTGCGCGCACTGGCTGAAGCCGGCGTGATCGTGCAGATGTTTGACCCGGCATCCAAAACCCTCGGCATTCGCACCAACTGGTTTCGTCGCCTGCACCGCAAGATCGTGGTGGTGGACGCCAGCGTGGCGTTTATCGGCGGGATCAATTTTTCCGCTGATCACCTGGGGGACTTCGGCCCCGAAGCCAAGCAGGATTACGCGGTACAGATCATCGGCCCGGCAGTGGCCGACTTGCACCATTTCGCCCTCGCCCAAAGTGGCCGCCAGGTGCGCGCCCGTAGAGGTTGGCGCCGACGCCAGCAACGGCCTTCGCCATGGGCAGACGAGCACGGCGACGGGATGGTGCGCCTGATTTATCGCGACAATATCCAGCATCGCGACGACATCGAAGAAGCCTATATCCACGCCTTGAGCCAGGCCCGGCAGCGGGTGGTAATTGCCAATGCCTATTTCTTCCCCGGCTATCGCTTGCTGCGCGAGATTCGTAACGCAGCGCGCCGGGGCGTGCAGGTGCAGTTGATCATGCAAGGCCAGCCCGACGTGCTGCTGGCCAAGCTGGCGGCGCGCATGCTCTACGACTATCTGCTCAAGGATGGCGTGGTGATTCACGAGTACTGCCAACGCCCGTTGCACGGCAAAGTGGCGCTGGTGGACGACGAATGGAGCACCGTGGGCTCAAGCAACCTCGACCCGCTGAGCCTGGCGCTGAACCTGGAAGCCAACGTGCTGATTCGTGACCGCGCCTTCAACCAGCAGCTGTACCAGAGCCTGGAAGCCCTGGCACGAGACCATTGCCAGACCATGCCGGCCAAGCGCAAGCCGCGCCTGTGGTTGTGGCGCCTGACCGTGGGGTTTCTGGTGTTCCATGTCATGCGCCACTTTCCAGCGCTGGCGAGTTGGTTGCCGGCACACAAGCCGCGTTTGAAACCCATTGAGAGTCCGGCCCATGACGTCTGAGAAAAACGGCTCACGGTTCCAGCGCTGGAAGAAGCCCCTGACCATTGCGTTCTTCCTGCTGCTGATCGTGCTCTTCACCCTGCTTGCCCGGCGCATCGACTGGAGCGAAGTGCTGCAGACGTTGAGCGACTTCAAAGTCAGCACATTGCTGATCGCCGGCGCCCTGACGCTGTGCAGTTTTATCGTGTACGCCTGCTTCGATCTGATCGGCCGGACCTACATTCGCCAGCCCCTGCGCTGGAAGCAGATCCTGCCGGTGGGCATTATCAGTTATGCGTTCAACCTCAATCTGAGCGCCTGGGTCGGCGGCATCGCCATGCGTTACCGGCTGTATTCGCGATTGGGGGTAAGCACCAGCAATATCGCCAAGATCCTCGGCCTGAGCCTGGCCACCAATTGGTTCGGCTATATGGCCTTGGCCGGGGTAGTGTTCAGCAGCGGGCTGGTCACCTTGCCACCGGGTTGGAAGCTCAGCACCGGCGCTCTGCAAGGTGTGGGCGTGTTGCTGGTGATCGCGAGCCTGGGTTACCTGGCGGCGTGCCGGTTTTCGAAAAAACGTGCGTGGTCGATCCGCGGCATCGAGATCAATTTGCCGTCGCTGCGCATGGCCTGCCTGCAACTGGCCCTGGGCGCCTTGAACTGGTCACTCATGGCAGCGGTTATTTTTACCTTGCTGCCCGCCAAACTCGATTACCCGCTGGTATTGGGCGTGTTGCTGATCAGCGCGATTGCCGGTGTGGTCACCCATATACCCGCCGGGCTTGGGGTGTTGGAGGCAGTGTTTATCGGGTTGTTGCAGCATGAGGCGTCGCGCGGGAGTCTGCTGGCCGGGTTGATCGCGTATCGGGCAATCTACTTTATTTGCCCATTGCTGATTGCGTTGGTGATGTACCTGGGGGTGGAGGCCAAGGCCAAGGCGTTGCGGGTGAAGAAGACACCCGCTTAACGTCTATCGGGATTGGATAATGCTCAACCGCTCACCCACTACCATTTCGGTAATCCAGTCCACCAGGATCGAGGTATAGGCCTGTTGCGACACCGGGTCGCTCAAGGCATGGTCCGCGCCGTCGATGATGCGGTGGGTCAGGGAGTGAGTCTGCTGGCACGCCGCGCGATAACTCATGATGGTGGCATGGGGCACATGGTCGTCGGTTTCCGATTCCACAATCAGCACATCACCGGTAAATTGCGCGCAGGCGTGCAGGGCACGGTTGGTTTCGGCACGTACCAACGTGCCGCGGTAATCCATCAGGTCGGCTTTATCCAGCTCACGCTTGGGCTTGAGCCATTCCTGGTCGCGGTACAGCGCGGGCACCCGCAGCGCCAGCCAACGCACGGGGCGCAACGAAGTGAGAATTGCCGCCAGGTATCCGCCATAGCTGGTGCCCACCACCGCCACTGCCGAGGTGTCGATGGCCGGGTGGGACAGCAGCCGGTCGTAGGCGGCCAGCAGGTCGCGCAGATTGTCTTCGCGGGTGACGCGCGATAAGGGAATGCCGGTGCCGGCGTGCCCCCGCAGGTCGAAGGTCAGGCATACACAACCCAGCCCCGCGATGCCTTTGGCGCGTTCCAGGTCGCGCTCCTGGCTGCCGCCCCAACCGTGCACAAACAATACGCCGGGCACTTTGGACTTGGGGCTGAGGAATGTCCCACTCATCTGTTCATCATCTACATCGATACTGATGCTCTCGCTTCTAGCCGTCATAAGATTGAACCGTCACATACTTGAGAAGAAAGTCGCTGTTTTCGGCCGGGCCTCGGTACACCTCAATGGCATCCGCCGGCAGCGCTTGATCCACGTAGGTTTCCACCGAGGACACGCGGATGGCCTTGAGGCTCGGGTTGTTGATAAAACTCTGCAGCGCCGCGACTTCCGCGCTGCTGGCCCCGCCCATGCGCCAGGACTGTTCGAGCACGCCGCTACGGCGCTGGCCGTTACTGTCCAGGCCCTGGGCGATGTCGTAATTGCGCCGCGAGGCGTAGAACCCCGGGTAGGCTTCGTCGGCAGCATTATCGAAAACCCGGGCTTGCTCGATGGCTTGCCGCACATCGTCAGGCAGGGCCAATTGCAGCAAGTCTTCATAGTAGCCGGGCACGACCAGCAGGTTGGATCCGCCGTAGACCTCCTCGCCCTGCCCGTCCTGGGTCAGGTATTGCTCGCCGCAATAGCTGAATACGTGCTCACCGATAAAGCTCTGGCCCACGCTGTGGGTAACCACGTCGTGCAGGTCTTGTTCCAGCACCACGCCGGCGCTGAACAACTTTGCGGCGTCAGGACGCGCCACTATCGCGTCGAACTCATCGAGACTGTGGATAACTTCCTGGCCCCGTCCAGCACAGGCGTGCACCGGTTTCATACGGATCGGGCCACTATAGAGCAAGCGCGCGGCGGCGGGCTTGGCGTCTTCCAGGGCGAACACACTCAAGCCATCCAACACAACGTCGCGTACGCGCTCGCAGAAGATCAGCGACCAACCTTCAGGTGCATTTGCTTCAGGGCTCAACAGGCCGTGGCTGATCGCTTTGGTACAAATGAAATCGTGATCGACATAGCCCCCCCACAAATCTTCCGGCCCTCTGACGTCAAGCTTCAACGCCAGGGCGGGACCGACCAGAGTTTGCGTGGGTAGCAGGTACAGCTCGCGACCGGCGTGCATCTGGGGGTCGTAACTGCCACCAAACTTGAGCCCCAATATCTGCGCCAGCCAGCGGGCCAATGCGCGGTTGGTTTCAACCTCATGCAATGGCGCACCTTCGCGCGTCGAGTGTGCGACCACCAATTTGTTGCGATTTGTCGGGGTCATGCGTCCCCCTTGGCTATCCCGCCATGTGTGTGGTGGGAAAGTTGCAGGGATCAGGCCAACGCGGCTTTGTGAGGGATGTTTATCAAATCAATGAGTTGCACTAAAAGCGATGGCAGTTAGCCTGCTCTATTCTGCACGACGATGCCCCAACCCCCCTGCGTTCTGCACGATTCAAACGCCAAACCGGGTGCGGTAGTCGCTGGGGGTCAAGCCAGTAATCTTCTTGAAGAGTGCACGAAAAGCGCTGGGGTCCTGATAACCCACGGTCCAGGCGATGTGGTCGATCGTGCCGTTGGTGAACTCCAGCATCTGCCGCGCCTTGCCGACCCGCAGATGCTGGCAGTACTCGGTGGGTTTAAGCCCCGTCGCACTGCGAAAACGGCGCAAAAACGTGCGCTCTTCCAGGTTTGCCGCCTGCGCCATCGCCGCCACCGAAACATCCACTGCGCCACTGGCTTGCAGCCAATGCTGGACCTTCAGGATCGCACTGTCGCCATGCCTGAGGATCGGCGCAAAGTTGCTTCCGCACTGGCGGGCACTGTCGCTGTGTTCGATCACCAGAAAACGCGCAGTGTCGGCGGCGACACTGGGCCCCATCAGCCGGTCGACCAGGCGCAGGCCCAGTTCGGACCAAGCCATCAGCCCGGCGGTGGTGATCAGGTCGCCGTCATCGACGATGGGTTTATCCGCTTCCAGGCGCACTGCCGGGTAACGGGCCGCGAAGGATTCCGAGGACGACCAGTGAGCGGTGGCGCTACGCCCATCCAACAGACCGCTACGCGCCAACATGATCGAGCCGATGCACACACCGCCAAGCACCGTGCCGGCAGCATGCTGCTGGCGGATCCACTCCAGCAGTGCGGGCGGCGCCTGGTCTTCGGTGAACTCGCCAATCGACGGCGGTACCAGCAGAGCCATCATCGGTTGGGCCGGCGACGGGTGGCTGTCGAACACGCGCGCAGGCGTGCCGTGGGCGTCCACCTGCCAGTGGCTGACCCGCAGCAGCGGCAGTTGCGCAGATTGGTACTCGGCGGCGATGCGATTGGCGACCCCGAACAGGTCGGTCAGGCCATGCACGGCGGCCAGTTGCGCGCCCTGATAGATCAATACACCCAGTTCGAGCGTCGCGCGTTCCACTGCCATTGTCAGTTTTCCCCCTGTTATTGTCGGTGCGGCCAATTCTCAACCTCGGCGCCAGCTAAGATACTGGGCCCATCAACCCATCAGGAGGCAACATACATGGCCAAGCAAGCGCTCATCCTAATCGATATCCAGAACGACTACTTCCCTCAGGGCAAGTGGCCGCTTGACGGCGTAGAAGCCGCGGCGGACAAGGCGGCGCAGGTGCTACAGGCATTTCGACAGGCAGGCGATGCGGTGATTCACGTACGCCATGAGTTTGAAGGCGACGACGCGCCGTTCTTCACGCCCGGCTCCGACGGCGCCCGCTTGCACGACAAGGTGTTGAACGAGGGTGATGAACCGGTAGTGCTCAAGCATTTTGTGAATGCGTTTCGCCAAACCAACCTGCGCGAGTTGCTGGAGCAGCGCAGCATCACCGATCTGGTGGTGGTCGGCAGCATGAGTCATATGTGTGTGGACGCCGTGGTGCGGGCGGCGGCGGACCTGGGCTATAAGGTCACGGTGATCCATGACGCTTGTGCTACTCGCGATCAGGAATTCAACGGCCAGGTGATTCCAGCGGCGCAGGTGCATGGGGCGTACATGGCATCCTTGGCATTTGGCTATGCGGGCGTCATGTCGGCGCAGGAATACTTGCAGACGCAAACGGCGGCCGCGTGACCGCCACTTACGCCGATCACGTTAGCGTGTCGCGATGATGAACAGGCGCGGAAAGGGCAGCAACACAGTGCCATCGGCCAGGGCTGGATAAGCCAGGGCAATTCGCGCCTGATATTGCTGCAGGAAGGCGGCCTTTTCATCGTCGGTCAACGGCGCAAGAAAGGGCCGCAATGCCGACGCCTTGAACCACTCCACCACCGCCGCATGATCTGCCAACGGGTGCTGATAGGTGGTGCGCCACACATCCACCGTACTGCAGTGCTTGCTCAGCAACTCGTAGTAGTAACTCGCGGTGTGCCGCTCATTGTGTTTGACCGCGCCGATCTTCGCCGACCATGGGCCGTCGGCCGCCACTTCGCGGGCCAACCGGTGGGCGGGCTCGTCGAGATTGTCCGGGGTTTGCACCGCCAGCGTACCGCCAGGGTTCAGTTGTTTGACCAAGTGCGGGTATAGCGCGGCGTGGTCGGGCAGCCATTGCAGTGAGGCATTGGCCAGAATCACATCGAATTTTTGTGCTGGATTCCAGGCGCCGATATCTGCCAGTTCGAAGCTCAACGCCGGCAAGCGCTCGCGGGCGTCGGCCAGCATGTCGTCGGAGCTGTCCATGCCGGTGACTCGCGCTTGGGGAAAGCGCTCGGCCAGTACCGCTGTGGAGTTGCCCGGCCCGCAGCCCAAGTCGACGGCAGTGCGCACGTCGGTTTCGGGAATCGCCGCCACCAGGTCACGGACCGGGCGAGTGCGCTGTTGTTCGAACAGGGTGTACTGCTTGGCAGACCAGGTCATCGCTGCTTTCCTTCTTGTCAAAGAGGGCTACAGCCTAAATCTTGTGACCCTTGAGAACAAATGCCGCCAAGTGAGCACGCAACCGATCAAAACGCAGAGGGCTGAGGCTGCCATTGTTGCGCGGTGAGGGGGTTGTCCAGCTCCATCTGTATCAACTGGCCAACGGTTTGCCCGACCTTTTGCACGGCCATCTCGACCTTGCGGGTGGGTGGGTTGGCGAAGTTCAGCCGGATGCAATTACGGTATTTTCCCGCTGCCGAGAAAATATTGCCGTTGGCCACCTGCACATCCTGCGCTTCCAACAGTCGGTTGAGGGCGTAGGTATCGAACTCCCCGGGCAATTCGACCCACAGCGTAAAGCCGCCCTGAGGCTGGCTGACGCGGGTCCCCGCCGGAAAATAGCGCTTGACCCACTCACTCATCAGATCGCCGTTGCGCTTGTATTGCTTGCGCATACGCCGCAGGTGCAACTGGTAATTACCCTTGGCGATAAATTCGGCCACGGCCAATTGCGGTTGGGTGACGGTGGCGCCAGAGCCGATGAACTTCATATGCAGCACCTGGGGCAGGTAACGCCCCGGAGCGATCCAGCCGACGCGCAGGCCAGGGGCCACGGTCTTGGAAAACGAACTGCACAACACCACGCGGTTGTCTTCATCGAAGGACTTGAGCGAGCGTGGCCGCGGATAGCGATGCGACAGATCACCGTAGATATCGTCTTCGATGATCGGCACGTCAAAGCGTTGGGCCATGCGGATCAGCTTGAGCTTGCGCTCGTCGGGCATGATGTAGCCCATGGGGTTGTTACAGTTGGCGGTCAATTGGATGACCTTGATCGGCCACTGCTCCAGGGCCATCTCAAGGGCTTCCAGGTTGATGCCGGTCACGGGGTCGCTGGGGATCTCCAGCGCCTTGAGACCGGCCGCCTTGAGGATCTGCATCATCCCGTAATAGCTCGGCGAGGCGATCGCCACGATATCGCCGGGCGCGCAAATCGCACGGATTGCGGTAGACAGGGCTTCCTGACAGCCACTGGTGACAATCAGGTCGGCCGGGGTCAGGCGAACACCCGCATCGATGGACAGCCGGGCGATCTGTTCGCGCAAGGCCAATACACCCTGGATGTGGCTGTATTGCAGGCTGGTGTTGTCGCTGCGCCGGCTGATACGGGCCATGGCGGTCAGCAGCGGCTTGAGGGTCGGCACGCTGATGTCCGGCATACCGCACCCCAGTTGCACGATACCGGCGCCTTGATCGAGGCGTATCAGTTCCTGGACCATGTCCCACTGGGAAATGTCCACCGGCCGCAGGATGGGTCGGCCCATCTGTGGCAAAGGTGCCACGCGCCGGTCCGACGGCACGAAATAGCCCGACTTGGGACGCGATACCGCCAACCCCGAACATTCCAATACACGGTAGGCCTGTTGCACGGTCGTCAGGCTGACGCCGTGCTCATGGCTGAGGGTGCGTACAGATGGCAACCGCTCACCGGGCCCGTACAGGCCCTGCTCGATGCGGCTGCTGATGAATTCGGCGAGGTTCAGGTAAAGAGTCATAGGCCCGACTGTAGCTTCTGATCTGTCGCTTAAGAAGTTACAGATTGGCCTTTTTTTGAAAAATTTTCAGCATAAAACCCCAATCTGTATTCAAAAGATTGAGTTCTGCTGTATCTGCAATACACGTCGTCGCCTTGGGATGATAGGTCCCATAACAGTGCACGAGACCTTGGACAAGGTTGGTACAAATGTAGTTACAAAATAGTAAAGCAGCACTGTACGCACCAAATTTTCAGAAATGCCCTACAAAGCAAGCACCTGACAAACCAACCAGGTGTTTGAATCTGCCCAGCGAATACCAAATGGATCAAGCGCTATGACGACAAGGACGACGCTCACACCGCAGATGGCCGAGTACGAACAGAAATTCACCGATGCCGGTGAAGTTCGATGGCTGCCCTATTTGATGTACTTCCACCCCACTGACCATGCTTCCCCCGTGGTCAATACCGATTCATCCGGCTTTCGCTACTCCGAGTCATTGGGTACCCGCTATTCGGTGGTCGACGGTATCAAGGGTAATGGCCCGGTACGCCTGTTGGCGGGCAGCTCCACCGTGTTCGGCATTGGCGCCAGCGCCGACAGCTGGACCCTTGCTTCGCGCCTCACGAAGAACGATCCCCGTGGCCAGCGCTGGGTCAATTTCGGCGGCCGCAGCTTCAACTCTACCCAAGAGCTGGTGCTGTTCACCCTCAACCGGCACCACCTGCCCAAGGTGGATGAAATCGTGCTGTTCTCCGGTTTCAACAACCTTGGCCTGGCACGTCAGCCTCACGCCTATCGGGGCGAGCACGGCGCGTTTTTCAACTGCCATCAGTTTTTCGATGCCTTGACGCCACAGCAGCCGACCGCCAGCAACTGGAGCCTGTCGAATCTGTTCGGCAAGCCTCAGGAGCCCGAGCAACCCACGCCGCCGTCGATGCAGGAACAGATCGACTACGCCGCCAACCTGACCTTGCAGCACCTGGATATCTGGCGCGCCCTGGCCACCGACATGGGTGCGAAGCTGACGTTCATCCTGCAACCGCTCGCCGGCTGGGTCCGCGAGACCGGCAGCCATGAGGAAGAGCAACTGTTTGCCGAACTCGACCAACTCGGTAATTTCACCGAGGTGTATGGCGACATCCTGCAAACCTCGGTGCGCGAAGCCTACGCCCAGCGCTTGCGCGACGGGGCGCGGGCCATGGGAGTGGAGTTTGTCGACATCACGCCATTGCTGGCCGAGGCACTGGGCCCGCAAGACTGGCAGTTCGTCGACCGCATCCATTTCACCGATGCCGGCAACGACCTGGTTTCAAAACTTATTCTCGATGTCACCCGCTAAAAGGACTTGCACATGAAATCCATCAAGAAGTTTTTCCAGCGCCTGTTTGGAAAAAAGAAGAAGAAACCTGACTCCTCCATTTATCCGATGTTCTGACGCGGCACTGGAAGGTAATGGCTATGGATGGCTCGATTCCAACACGCATCCCCGCAGACGACAGGTGGCGCGAACTCTATCGTTTGGCGCTGGAGCCTGAATGTTTCCTGGATACGGAGTACCTCGACACCCTGCTGGGCAAAGACGTCGAGCCGGTGCAGCTGCCGCTGCTGTCACAGCGGATCGATGCGTGGCAGTCGGAACAGGCGTCGGCGTATGCCGGCGCCGCCACCGCCGCCGTCGAACAGCACAACGCCCGCGCTTTTGCCCAGGCATTGGCGGTTTATTCGGCACCGATGGCCTCGGTGCTCGGCTGCTGGCTGCAGGGCCTGAGCGCACCCGGGGTATTTGAAGACCCCGCGCAGCTGCGCCTGATGCAACTGTTTGCCCATGACATCGGCGTCGGCTACCCGAACGCCTCCCGCGGCCATCACTTCAACGCGTTGTTGGGCCAGCTACAGCTGACCACCTACGCCTTGGCGCCGGCGCAATTGGCGACCCTGCCGGACCTGCATGACGACGCGTTCGAACTGCCCGCGCTGTTGCTTGCCCTCAGCCGGCGCAGCGATGCCTACGGTGATGAACTCTGCGGTGTCGATTGGGCCTTGCGCGCCATCGGGCTTTGCCCGGGCTGGGCAGCCATGGGCCAGCTTGAAGGGCTGGCGCTGGAACTCGGCCGGCTGGATCTGAGCGCGTCATTCCCCGGCCTGGAACCGGCTTCGTTGCGCCATATCAGCCAATGGGTCGCGCACCGCATCATCGAGCAGGGCGAAGAGCGCCAGGCCCGTCTGCTACGCGGCGCCAACTGGCTGTTCGGCGCACTGCAACGCTGGAATGCGCGGCTGTATAACGCCTCGCTGACCGCCACTTCGCCCCAACAGGCCATGGCGCATTTGATGCAGCGTCTGGCGCGGGTGGGCGCGGTGTATCACCAGAATTACCTGATTGAAGGGCGCAGCCTGGCGCTGTGGATCGAAGAAGCGCAGCGCGACCCGTTGCCCCTGCTGGATGTGCTGTCGCGCAGCCGTTTGATCGTGCCGGGCAACTCGAAAAAAAGCCTGCTGGTCACCAGCCTGGTGGCGCCGACCGGGCGCATGTTCCGCATCTTCAGCGAGGCAGACTTGAGCGTGATTCGCCAGTGGATCGACTGGTTGCCCCAGGCTGGCGCCACGCCACAACTGCCACGCCAGCCAGTCGACAGCGCCGCCACGGTGCCCCGCCCTGACTCAGCCAGCCCTGCCGACACCGGACACTGGCCCAAGAGCCTGCGCGAAGCCTATTTTGTCTTGCAGGGGCGTGCGCTGCAGCCGGCCACCCGCCAGTTTGCCCATGCCTATGTGAGCCGTTGGCTTGAGCGTTCGCGCCAGTCGCTGAAGACGTCCGAGCGTCAATTGCCCGACCAGTGGGGCCCCAATGTGCTGCGAGCCTGGTTGCTGGACAAGCATGACCAGAACGGCCAACAGTTCGATGACAGCGACCCGGCGCAAATGCCCAGCCGTGAAGAAATCATCGAGTCGACCCTGCAACTGGCGCCGCTGACGCTGATCGACGGTGCGTGGCTGCAAGGCTTTACCGACCTGGGGCTGGCGTCTTCCCACGTGGGCTACACCCTGTTCCAGACCTATTGGGATGAATTGGGCAACGGCATCGAGGCGCTCAATCATCCGAAAATTTATCGCGATGGCCTGCGTGACATGGATTTCGAACTGGCCCCCACCGGTAGCCGTGAATTCGCCGAAGACCCGCGCCTGGACGAAGACTCCTTCCGCCTGCCCGTGTATTGGCTGTGCCTGGGCAAACTGCCGATGACGTTCATGCCCGAAGTGCTCGGCATGAACCTGGCGATGGAGCTGTCCGGCGTGGGCGGCAGCTATCGTTCGGCGCGGCGCTTTTTACGGCACTACGGGTTCAGCACGGCGTTCGTCGACCTGCACAACACCATTGATAACGTGTCCACCGGGCATTCGGCCTGGGCTGCCGATGCGATCGATGCGTACATGCGTGCGTTGACCAGTGCCGAGCAGGTCGCCGCGCAATGGCAGCGCGTGCGCGTGGGCTATGAGTCCCTGGCGCCTATGCCAGGCAAATGGGCCTCGATGTTGCGTCGCTTGCGCCTCTCATCAGCCGACCATGTACTCCCGCGCCCAACCCGCACAGCGGCTTCAAAAGGCTATCTGCATCACTTGCCGATCACGCGGCAGGTATTGCTGCAAACCCACGAACAATAACGCCACGAGGAGCAATTATGTCTTTGGTAGAAGTGCATAACGAATGGGACCCCCTCGAGGAAATGATCGTGGGTATTGCCCATGGCGCGCGCGTGCCGCGGCCGGACAAGGGCCTGTTCGCCCTCGACTACAGCGAGCACCACGACTCGCCCAATGAGATTCCGTCAGGGCCTTACCCCGAACAACTGGTTGAAGAAGCACAGGAAGACCTGGACGCCTTTGCCGCCTTCCTGGTCGGCCATGGGGTGACCGTGCGCCGGCCCAAAGAGACTTATCACGCGGCACTGTTCGGCACCGGCGACTGGAAGACCGACGGCGAATACAACTACTGCCCAAGGGACGTTCTGTTGCCGATCGGCAAAACCATCATTGAAGCGCCGATGGCCTTGCGCAGCCGTTACTTCGAACCTTTTGCCTACCGCGAACACCTGCAGGCGTACTTCGCCAGCGGCGCCAACTGGATTTCCGCGCCCAAGCCGGAACTGCCCGACAGTACCTACCGGGTCAACCCGCGCGAGGGCTCGATCATCGCCAACGATGAGCCGATTTTCGATGCCGCCAACGTGCTGCGCATGGGCCGCGACATTCTTTACCTGGTGTCGCGCAGCGGTAACCGCATGGGCTACGAGTGGCTCAAGCGCGTGCTCGGCGACCAATATCGCGTGCACGCCCTCAGCGGGTTCTACGACGGTACGCACCTGGACACCACCATCACCCTGGTGCGTCCAGGGCTGGTGGTGTTGAACCCCGAACGCATCGGCAAGGATCAGGTGCCCGAAGTGTTCAAGCACTGGGACATCATCTGGGCCCCCGACATGGTGGACACCGGTTACTGCTGGTCGTACCCGCGTGCCTCTATCTGGCAGGGCATGAACTTCATCATGGTCAACCCGTCGCTGGCGGTGATCAATGACCAGCAAGTGCCGCTGATTCGCGCACTGGAAAAACACGGCATCGATGTGGCACCGCTGAAGATGCGCCACGCGCGCAGTCTGAGCGGCGGTTTCCATTGTGTGTCCGTGGACATTCGTCGACAGGGCACGCTGGAAGATTACCGTTGAGCAGGGCATGACCATGCAGGCACTGGATTACTACTCGATCGTGCTGTTCGTGATTGCCACCTGTGTCACGCCAGGCCCGAACAACGTGATGTTGATGTCGTCCGGGGCCAATTTCGGCATCGGCCGTACCTTGCGCCATGTGGCCGGTATCAACATCGGCTTTCCGCTGATGCTGGTGGCGGTCGGGTTGGGGGCCGGGGCGGTGTTCCGCCAGTACCCGTGGTTGCATGACGGCTTGCAGGTGGTCGGCGCGTTGTACCTGTTGTTCCTGGCGTATCAGATTGCCAGTGCCCCCACCACCGATCTGGGTGACCAATCAGGCAAGCCTTTGGGGTTCACCGCTGCGGCGCTGTTCCAGTGGCTCAACCCGAAAGCCTGGGTGATGGCGGTGGGCGCAGTGCTGGCCTACACCTCGCCCTTGGGCTCGTACACGGTGCAGGTGTTTCTGATTGCGCTGTTGTTTTTTGTATTCGGTTCACCGTGTTCGATGGTCTGGGTGTTTTTCGGGCAGTACCTGCGGCGCTTCCTGACCCAGCCACAACGTTTGAAGGCGTTCAATATCACCATGAGCCTGGTGCTCGTGGTGTCCTTGATCCCGGTTCTACGAAGCCTGCCATTCGCGCAATGGTGGTCTTGATACGCAGAGAAGGTTGCCTACACGCCAGCAGTTCGATTGGCGCAGGCGACTCCATGGATTGGCGGAATGTGATGAGGATGCACAGTTAAATGGCTAATTATGTTTTAGGGATTTCTGCCTTCTACCACGACAGTGCTGCCGCCCTGGTCAAGGACGGCGTGCCCGTCGCTGCCGCCCAGGAAGAGCGCTTCACTCGCGTGCGCCATGACCCGGCGTTCCCGGCCCAGGCGATTGCCTATTGCCTGGACGCCGAGGGCATCAGCCTGGATGACCTGGAGGCGGTGGTTTATTACGAAGACCCCCAGGAAAAATTCTCCCGGGTGATTTCGTCGTTTGCCAGCGGCGGCATCGGCGGCGCACGTACGTTCATCAATGCGATGCCGGAATGGATTCGCTGGAAGTGGAACGTGCTCAAGTTCGTCGACGAGCAACTCGAAATCCTGGGCCGGGGCAAGGCGCCGCGCACCCAGGCCTCCCAGCATCACCGCTCCCACGCGGCGGCGGCGTTTTACCCGTCACCGTTCAAGAACGCGGCGGTGTTGTGCATCGACGGCATCGGCGAATGGCATTCGACCACGATCTGGCACGGCCAGGGCACCAATCTTGAACTGAAAAACTCGATTTCCTACCCCCATTCGGTGGGTTTGCTGTATTCGGCCATGACCTACTATTGCGGGTTCAAGGTCGACTCAGGGGAATACAAGCTGATGGGTCTGGCGCCCTATGGCCAGCCGATCTACGCCGACAAGATTCGCGACGAGCTGATCAATATCCGCGAGGACGGCTCGTTCACCCTGAACATGAAGTACTTCGAGTACCTGCGCGGTGAGCGCATGGTCGGCGAAGCTTTTGAAGAGTTGTTCGGTGGGCCGATCCGTCAACCCGAAAGCCCGATCTCACAGCGCGAGTGCGACCTGGCCGCGTCGATTCAAAAAGTCACCGAGGAAGTGGTGCTGGGCCTGGCCACTGCCGCGGTCAAGCAGACCGGCGAGCGCAATCTGTGCCTGGCCGGTGGCGTGGCCTTGAACTGCGTGGCCAACGGCGTGCTCAGCCGCTCGGGGCGCTTTGATTCGATCTGGATCCAGCCGGCGGCCGGTGATGCCGGTTGCGCCCTGGGGGCGGCGTTGGACTTTGCCGTCAAGCACAGCGGTCGTCCGCACCTGGAAGGTGGCAAGTCTGATGCCATGAGCGGCAGCCTGCTGGGGCCGGGCTTTGGCGACGAAGAAATCGCCCGCTTCCTGCTGGAAAACCACTACCCCTTCACCCGCTATGACGACGCCGGGCTGTATGACCAGGTTGCCAGTCGCCTGGCCGAGGGCGCGGTGGTGGGCTGGTTCCAGGGGCGCATGGAGTTTGGCCCACGAGCCTTGGGCGCGCGTTCGATTCTCGGCGATGCACGCAACCCCGAGATGCAGCGCACCATGAACCTGAAGATCAAATACCGCGAGTCGTTCCGCCCGTTTGCCCCGGCCGTGCTGGCCGAGGACGCCGGCAACTATTTCGATATCTGCGAAAAAAGCCCTTACATGCTGATGGTCGCGCCGGTCACCGACTCGATCAAATCCCAGCAGTCGCGGCAAGAAGGCGGCCCGGAGCGCGGGCTGGGCAGTATCAACAATATTCGCTCGCAATTGCCGGCGGTGACCCACGTCGACCTGTCGGCACGGGTGCAAACGGTGACCGAGGAAAACAACGCACCGTTCACCTACCTGCTGCGCAGTTTCAAGGAACGCACGGGGTGCTCGGTGCTGGTCAATACCTCGTTCAACGTGCGCGGTGAGCCCATCGTGTGCAAACCCGAGGAAGCGTACGCCTGCTTCATGCGCACCGAAATGGACGTACTGGTTTTGGGCCGTTACGTGCTGGAACGCCCCGGCCAACCGGCCTTCGTCGAAGCTGTGGACTGGCGCAGCGAGATCCCGCTGGATTGATCCTTACCTTTAACTCAATGGAGCTTTTACCGTGCTGAGATTTCTTGCGTTTCTGATGTTTATCGTCGTGTTGCTGCCCATCGGGCTGACGCGTTCGGTGTTTCACTCTTCCCGTTTCGGCCGGCGCTTTCACCAGGCGCCGACAGCCTGGGATCACGCTGTGAGTAAACGGTAACGCCCATTGCCTGAGGAACTGCGCCCATGTCAAAAGTGATCTACAAGAACCTCAACAGCTCACCGATCCTGGCGGTCGGCGGGAGTGGGGTTTGGCTTGAGGATGCAACGGGCAAACGCTACCTCGACACCTGCGGCGGTGTCGCAGTGTCGAGCCTGGGCCATGGGCACCCGCGGATCGCCGCGGCATTCGAGCGCGAAGCGAAGAAACTGGCCTGGGCCCATGCGGGCAGCTTCACCACCGCTGCCGCCGAGGAGCTCGCTGAGCGCCTGGTGGCAGCCAGTGGCGGCCTGGCGCGTGCGCAGTTCTTGTCCGGCGGCTCGGAGGTGATGGAGCTGGCGATGAAAATCGCTTACCAGTACCAGTGCGAGCGCGGCTTGCCCGACAAATCAGTGTTCATTTCCCGCCAACAGAGCTATCACGGCAGCACACTGGGCACCTTGAGCATCTCCGGCAACCCGCAGCGCCAGTCGGTATTCGGTCGACTATTTGCACCCGCCGAGTTCGTCTCCCCCTGCTACGCCTACCGTGATCAACGGCCCGACGAAAGCCAGGAGCAGTACGCCACACGCCTGGCCGATGAACTGGACGCCAGGATTCGTAGCCTGGGCAGTGAGAACGTCGCGGCGTTCTTTGCCGAGACCGTAGTGGGCTCCACCAACGGCGCGGTGCCTGCGGTGCCCGGTTATTTTCGCAAGATCAAGGCGGTGTGCGAGCGCCACGATGTGCTGCTGATCCTTGATGAGGTGATGGCCGGCATGGGGCGTACCGGGCAGCTGTTCGCCTATACCGACGACGGCATCGTGCCCGACATGGTCGCGGTCGGCAAAGGCCTGGCGGCGGGTTACATGCCGATCTCGGCGCTGTTGATCAGTGACCGGGTGCATTCGGTGATGGCCCGTGGCTCGGGTGTACTGGGCAACGGCCAAACCCATGTCAACCACCCGCTGGCCTGCGCCATTGCCCTGGAGGTACAGCAAGTCATCGTCGAAGAAGACCTGCTGACGCAAGTGCGCCAACGGGGTGAGCAACTGCGCACCTGGCTCAGGGAAAGCCTGGCTGACCTGGATATCGTTGGCGATGTGCGCGGGCGCGGATTGTTCGTGGGCGTCGAGTTTGTCGAGAGCCGTTCCACCAAGGCGCCATTCAGAGGCGGCGGCGCCTATGCCGCGGCCCTCAAGCAAGAGGCGCTGCAACGCGGCCTGCTGATTTATCCCGGCAGCGGCACAGTGCAAGGCACACAAGGCAATCATGTGCTGTTCGCACCGCCGTTTATCACCAGCGAAGGGGAACTGGGGCAAATGGTCGAGCGCTTCAATGCAGTGGTCAGGGCTGTCGCCTACTAGCGATCGAGCGGGCTTACCGGGGGACGGTCGTTGTCACCCACATTAGCTGGAAAGGGAGAAATGAAGATGCAGACGATCGAACCATGCAAGGACAAAGTCCTGCTGTCGGTGTGCACTATGGACTGGTGTGATCACGGCGTGGAATTCGCCAAGACCGTGTTCTCCAACCTCGAGGTGTTTTGCTGGGACCCGGGCGATCCCTACCCTTATCACCTGGATGATTGGGAAGGCGACTGGATCATCTCCTACCGTGGCGACTTCATCTTCCCGCAGAGCATCTACAAGAATGCCCGCAAAGGCGCGATCAACCTGCACCCGGCGCCCCCCAAATATCGGGGCCTGGGCAGCCAGCATTACGCGATCTACTACAACGATGAAACCTACGGTTCGACCTGCCATCACCTGGCCCCTTCGGTGGACAGCGGGCAGATCATCGATGTGGCGCGCTTCAACGTCGCGCCCGCCGAGACGGCTTCCTCGCTGCGCCTGCACGTGGGCGCCTATTGCCTGCAGCAGTTCATTCACCTGCTCACCGACTACATCCTGCAGGGGCGGCCATTGCCGGTTTCGCCGGAAAATTGGGGCGAGCGCCTGTACAAGCAATCGGAACTCAAGCCCTGGATGGAGAAGATTCGCGCCCAAGAGCCGGATCATCGTTGCTTCAAGTAGCTTTTTTGACCATCACTTCAAGCCGCGGTGGCTTGGGGTGCTCACTGCGCGCTGGCGCCACGGGTATGAGTGCACCTATGTTTGAGTTTTCAAGTTTTGCAGCGGCACTGGGGGTCTACGTGATCGGCACCGCCAGCCCGGGCCCAGGCAACCTGGCCATCGCCAACACCTCCTTGAACTACGGGCGCACACCGGGCCTGGCGCTGGCGGCGGGGGTTATTTCCGGGTCGTTGTGCTGGGGCGCGATGACCGCTGCCGGCGTGTCGGCGCTGTTAATGTCCAACACCCAGATCATCCTGTGGCTGAAGGTGTTCGGCGCCTGCTACCTGTTCTTCCTGGCCTGGAAGTCGGTGCGCAGTGCGCTGGCGCATAACGCCACGACGGTGGCCAAAGCGCGAGCAAAACAGACGCGCAACCTGGGCTTCTATCTACAAGGGTTGGGCATTCACCTGACCAACCCCAAGGCGGCCTTGACCTGGTTCACCGTGACCACAGTGGGGCTGAGCGTCAACGCACCGGCATGGGCGAGTTTTGTGCTGGTGGCGGCCTGTGCGTTGTTGGGTTTCCTGATTTTCTGCACCTACGCCCTGGCGTTTTCCGCCCATTCGGCAGAACCTTTTTTTGCCCGGACCCGCAAGTCCTTCGGGCTGATTTGCGCAGCGTTCTACTCGATGGTTGCCATCGGCTTTCTCAGTTCGTTGCTCTGACTCCAACTTTAAGTGGCCTCCGTACACCTGTAACCGCGAAACCCGAGTGGCAGGTGACGTGCTAAGGCCCGTTCCAGGAAAAAACCATGTCCTTGTCGTTTGATTTGATGCTGGCGTTTGCTTTATTTGCGTTTGTCACGTCCGTCACCCCGGGCCCCAATAACGCCATGCTGCTGGCCTCAGGGGTTAATTTCGGCTTCCAGCGCACCATCCCGCATATCCTGGGCATCAGCTCCGGATTCCTGGTGCTGGTATTGGCGGTGGGGCTTGGGCTGGGCGCGGCGTTTACCGCCTATCCGGTGCTCTACACCATCCTGCGCTACGCGGGCGCGGCTTACTTGCTGTACCTGGCGTGGAACATCGCCCGTTCGGGCCCGGCATCCGAAGACACTGAAGGTAAAGGCAAGCCTCTGGGGTTCTGGGGCGCGGCGGCGTTTCAATGGGTCAATCCCAAGGCGTGGGTGATGGCAATCGGTGCAATCAGCACCTACACACCGTTGCAGGGCTACACCATGAACGTGGTGATCATCGCTACGGTGTTCGCCCTGATCAATGCGCCGAGCGTGGGGGTTTGGGCAGGATTCGGCAGTGTGTTGCGCAACGTGCTGCGCAACCCGCGCTGGTTACGCGTGTTCAACTTCGGCATGGCGGCGTTGCTGGTGATATCGCTGTATCCGTTGCTGCAGCAGACGAGCTGAGTTCCGGCGCTGTATTTTTTGCACCACCAAGATCTGCGCTAATAAAAAAAGCGAAGCCAAATCAATGGCTTCGCTTTTTTGGATTACGTTCTGAAAAGCTGAGGGTCAGAACGGAATATCGTCATCAAAGCTGTCGAAATCCTGAGCCGGTTGCGGCGCAGCCTGTTGTGGCGCTGGACGCGACTCACGCTGTGGCTGCTGGGTTGGCTGTGGACGCGACTGCTGTGGACGCGGTGCCGAGTTGGACATGCCGCCCTGGCCCTGTTGGTCGCCCTGTGGACGGCCGCCCAGCAATTGCATGGTGCCTTGCATGTCGACCACGATTTCGGTGGTGTAACGCTTGATGCCGTCTTTTTCCCACTCGCGGGTTTGCAGTTTGCCTTCGATGTAGACCTGCGAACCTTTGCGCAGATATTCGCCGGCAATCTCAGCGACCTTGCCGAACATCGACACGCGGTGCCATTCGGTTTTCTCGACCTTCTGGCCGGTCTGCTTGTCGGTCCACTGTTCGCTGGTCGCCAGACTCAGGTTGGTCACGGCATTACCGTTAGGCAAGTAGCGAACTTCGGGATCCTGGCCGCAAGTACCGACCAATATGACTTTGTTAACCCCACGGGCCATAACGTTCTCCTAGGCTGGGCGCGCTGTCGGCACTGGGTTGACCAGTTGCTCGAGCGTCGCGCGATCCAATAATTCGGTGTCCAATTTGATGTAAATGGCCGCCTCTTCAGCGACCACGACTGCATCCGTTACCCCTACGACGGCCTTCAGGCGCTCTACCAGACCAGCCTCGCGGATCGCCTCGGGCGATAGCGGCAAACGCAGACTTGTGACGTAGGGAGGTTCGCGCATGGTAACAGCAAAGACCAGCCAAAGTGCAGCCAGCCCGGCGCATCCGAGGAAGACAACCGACAAACCGCCATGCTGGAACATCCAGCCACCCATGATGCCGCCCAACGCCGAGCCAAGGAACTGGCTGGTGGAGTACACCCCCATCGCCGTGCCCTTGCCGCCAGCCGGTGAAACTTTACTGATCAGCGACGGCAGCGAAGCTTCCAGCAGGTTGAACGCGGTGAAAAACACCACCGTACCGATGACCAGTGCCCGCAGGCTATCGCCGAACTGCCAGAAGAATAGTTCAGTGAGCATCAATGTCGCGACGGCGCCGAGTAAAACTCGTTTCATTTTGCGTTTCTTCTCGCCATAGATGATGAACGGGATCATGGCGAAGAACGAAATCAGCAGCGCGGTGAGGTAGACCCACCAATGCTGCTCCTTGGGCAGGCCGGCTTTTTCCACCAGGGCCAGGGGCAAGGCGACGAAGCTGCACATCAGCATTGCGTGTAATACGAAGATACCTAAATCCAGGCGCAGCAGGTCCGGGTGCTTGAGCGTCGGCAGCAGCGCCTGACGTGCGACGCCCGATTCTCGGTGCTGCAGCGTGCCGGTAGAGCGCGGCACCATAAAGGCTACGATCACAATCCCGACCAGGGCCAGGCCGCCAGTGGCCAGAAACAACCCGTGCAGACCAAAAGCGCTCGTCAGCAACGGGCCGACCACCATGGCCACGGCGAACGACAGACCGATGGTCATGCCGATCATGGCCATGGCCTTGGTGCGGTGCTGTTCGCGGGTCAGGTCCGACAGCAACGCCATCACCGCGGCGGAAATCGCCCCGGCGCCTTGCAGGATGCGCCCGGCGATCACGCCCCAGATCGAATCGGACTGGGCCGCAAGCACACTGCCAAGGGCGAACACGATCAAGCCAAGATAAATCACCGGGCGACGGCCAATGCGGTCAGAAATAATCCCGAACGGGATCTGAAAAATCGCCTGGGTCAGGCCATAGGCGCCAATCGCCAGGCCGATCAACGCGGGGGTAGCGCCTGCGAGATCCATTCCATAGGTCGCCAGCACCGGCAACACCATAAACATGCCCAGCATACGGAAGGCGAACACCAGGGCCAGACCGCTTGCCGCTCGGGTCTCGCCGCTACTCATGCGTTCGCTGTGGGGATCGTGCATGGAAAAACCTCGTGTGAACCGGCGGCGATTCTACCAGTCCCATCGATTGAGAGGGTATATGCGGCGCTTTGCCGCGCAGCTTTCATCTAAGGCTGCAAGCGGCCTTTTGACAGTGTATATTCATCCAGTCTTTAGCCGTATACTCCGGCATTATTTACGCCCGCCGTGCGAGGCCATCTTGGACAAGATCCTGATTCGTGGGGCTAGAACCCACAACCTGAAGAACATCGACCTGACCCTGCCCCGGGACAAACTGATCGTCATCACCGGCTTGTCCGGCTCCGGCAAGTCGTCCCTGGCGTTCGACACGCTATATGCCGAAGGTCAGCGTCGCTATGTGGAATCCCTGTCGGCCTATGCCCGGCAATTCCTGTCGATGATGGAAAAGCCCGACGTCGACACCATCGAAGGCTTGTCGCCGGCCATTTCCATCGAGCAGAAGTCGACCTCCCACAACCCGCGTTCCACCGTGGGCACCATTACCGAAATCTACGACTACCTGCGCCTGCTGTATGCGCGCGTGGGTATTCCGCGCTGCCCGGACCACGATATTCCCCTGGAAGCCCAGACCGTCAGCCAGATGGTCGACCTGGTACTGGCCCAGCCGGAAGGCGCCAAGCTGATGCTGCTGGCGCCCGTCATCCGCGAGCGCAAGGGCGAGCACCTTTCGGTCTTCGAAGAGCTGCGCGCCCAGGGTTTTGTACGTGCGCGCATCAACGGCAAGCTCTATGAGCTGGATGAAGCGCCCAAACTCGACAAGCAGAAAAAGCATTCCATTGATGTGGTGGTCGACCGCTTCAAGGTACGCGCCGACCTGCAGCAGCGTTTGGCGGAATCGTTCGAGACCGCGCTGAAGCTGGCCGACGGCATTGCCCTGGTGGCGCCGATGGATGACGAGCCGGGCGAAGAGATCATCTTCTCCGCGCGCTTCGCCTGCCCAATCTGTGGGCACGCCATCAGCGAACTGGAGCCCAAGCTGTTTTCCTTCAACAACCCAGCCGGCGCCTGCCCGACGTGCGATGGCCTGGGCGTGAAGCAGTTCTTCGATATCAAGCGCCTGGTCAATGGCGACCTGACCCTGGCCGAGGGGGCGATACGCGGCTGGGACCGGCGTAACGTCTACTATTTCCAGATGCTCGGGTCATTGGCCTCGCACTACAAGTTCAGCCTGGAAGTGCCGTTCAACCAGCTGCCGGCAGACCAGCAGAAGGTCATTCTGCATGGCAGCGGCTCGCAGAATGTCGACTTCAAGTACCTGAACGACCGTGGCGACATCGTCAAGCGCTCCCACCCGTTCGAAGGCATCGTGCCGAACCTGGAACGTCGCTACCGCGAGACCGAATCGGCAAGTGTGCGTGAAGAACTGGCAAAGTTCCTCAGCACACAGCCTTGCCCGGATTGCCGTGGCACACGCCTGCGCCGTGAAGCGCGGCATGTGTGGGTGGGCGAAAAAACGTTGCCGGCAGTGACTAACCTGCCAATCGGCGATGCGTGTGAATATTTTGGTGTCCTCAAGCTCACCGGGCGTCGTGGGGAAATTGCCGACAAGATCCTCAAGGAAATTCGCGAGCGCCTGCAGTTCCTGGTCAACGTTGGCCTGGACTACCTGTCACTGGACCGCAGCGCCGATACCTTGTCGGGCGGTGAAGCACAGCGGATCCGGCTGGCCAGCCAGATCGGTGCGGGCCTTGTTGGCGTGCTGTATATCCTCGACGAACCGTCGATTGGCTTGCACCAACGGGATAACGATCGCCTGCTCGGCACGTTGAAACACCTGCGGGACATCGGCAATACCGTGATTGTGGTCGAGCACGATGAAGATGCCATCCGCCTGGCGGACTACGTGGTCGATATCGGCCCGGGCGCAGGTGTGCATGGCGGACATATCGTTGCCGAGGGCACGCCTGCCGAAGTGATGGCGCATCCTGATTCGTTGACCGGCAAGTACCTGTCTGGCCGGGTGAAGATCGAAGTGCCCGCCAAGCGTACGCCGCGTAACAAAAAGATGGCACTGCATCTCAAGGGCGCGCGCGGCAACAACCTGCGCAATGTCGACCTGGAGATTCCGCTGGGCCTGCTGACCTGTGTGACCGGTGTTTCCGGTTCGGGCAAGTCGACGCTGATCAACAACACGCTGTTCCCACTCAGTGCCACCGCGCTGAACGGCGCGACCACCCTGGAAGCGGCGGCGCACGACAGCATCAAGGGCCTGGAGCACCTGGACAAGGTGGTCGATATCGACCAAAGCCCGATTGGGCGTACCCCACGCTCCAACCCGGCCACCTACACCGGGCTGTTTACACCGATCCGCGAGCTGTTCGCGGGTGTACCCGAGTCCCGCTCGCGCGGCTATGGACCTGGGCGGTTCTCGTTCAACGTCAAGGGCGGGCGCTGTGAGGCCTGCCAGGGCGATGGCTTGATCAAGGTGGAGATGCATTTTCTGCCGGACATCTACGTGCCGTGCGACGTGTGCAAAAGCAAGCGCTACAACCGCGAAACCCTTGAGATCAAGTACAAGGGCAAGAGCATCCACGAAACCCTGGAAATGACCATCGAGGAAGCTCGCGAGTTCTTCGACGCAGTGCCGGCGTTGGCGCGCAAGCTGCAAACGCTGATGGATGTGGGCTTGTCGTACATCAAGCTGGGGCAATCGGCGACTACGCTGTCAGGTGGCGAGGCACAACGGGTCAAGCTGTCTCGCGAGCTGTCCAAGCGCGATACCGGCAAAACCTTGTACATCCTCGATGAACCGACCACCGGTCTGCACTTCGCGGATATCCAGCAATTGCTGGACGTGCTGCACCGCCTGCGAGACCACGGCAATACCGTGGTGGTAATCGAGCACAACCTTGATGTGATCAAGACCGCTGACTGGCTGGTGGACCTTGGGCCGGAAGGTGGTTCCAAGGGTGGCCAGATCATCGCAGTGGGTACGCCGGAGCAAGTTTGCGAAATGCCACAGTCGCACACCGGTTACTACTTGAAACCGTTGCTGGCGCGCGACCGGGCCTGACTTTTTCTAGCCCAATAAAAAGCCCCTGTCACTTTGCGGTGACGGGGGCTTTTTTACAGCTGGGAATCAGAACTGCGATTGCAGGTAATTCTCCAGGCCAATCAACTTGATCAGGCCCAACTGTTTTTCCAACCAGTAGGTGTGATCTTCTTCGGTGTCGGCCAACTGCACGCGCAGAATTTCCCGGGTGACGTAGTCGTTGTGCAGCTCGCAAAGTTCGATGCCCTTGCAGAGCGCAGCACGAACTTTGTACTCGAGGCGAAGGTCGGCAGCGAGCATGTCCGGTACCGTGGTCCCCACATCGAGATCATCAGGACGCATACGCGGCGTGCCTTCGAGCATCAGGATACGTCGCATCAGTGCGTCGGCGTGCTGTGCCTCTTCTTCCATCTCATGGTTGATACGCTCGTAGAGCTCGGTAAAGCCCCAGTCTTCGTACATGCGCGAATGGATGAAATATTGGTCACGAGCTGCCAGTTCGCCCGTCAGCAACGTGTTGAGGTAATCGATTACGTCGGGGTGACCTTGCATCGCCCTACATCTCCCTGCTTGAAAGACTGTAGTTTGAACCATGATGACTTGAAGGTCACGGGATCAACGGCAGAAAAGTGAAGATTTCCGTAGAAAAGTAGCTGAAATAACGCAAAAACCGCCCAAATGAGGGCGGTTCTGCTTATCGTTTAGAGTCAGTTAAGCGATACACCCAGTGCCTTTGCGATTGCTTCTCCATAAGCCGGGTCGGCCTTGTAGAAGTGCTGCAATTGACGCTGGACCACATCGCTGGAAACGCTAGCCATCGCACCGGCAATGTTATTGGTCAGCAGGGCTTTCTGCTCATCATTCATCAAGCGGAACAGCGCGCCCGCATGGCTGTAGTAGTCCGTATCTTCGCGGTGATCGTAACGATCAGCAGCGCCGCTCAGGGCCAGTGCCGGCTCTGCGTACTGCGGGGCTTGCTTGGGCGCATCGGCATAGCTGTTTGGCTCGTAGTTGGGAGCCGCACCGCCATTACTGCCGAAGGCCATAGAACCGTCACGCTGGTAACTGTTAACCGGGTTGCGCGGCGCGTTTACGGGCAGTTGCTGGTGGTTAGTGCCGACACGGTAGCGGTGGGCATCTGCGTAGGCAAACACTCGACCTTGCAACATACGATCGGGTGACAGGCCAACGCCTGGAACCATGTTGCTCGGACCAAATGCAGCCTGCTCCACTTCAGCGAAGTAGTTCTGCGGATTACGGTTGAGCTCAAGCTCGCCCACTTCGATCAGCGGGAACTCTTTTTGCGACCAGGTCTTGGTCACGTCAAACGGGTTCTCATAATGAGCGTTTGCTTGAGCCTCAGTCATGATCTGGATGCAGACGCGCCATTTCGGAAAATCACCGCGCTCGATAGCACCAAACAGATCACGCTGGGCATAGTCAGGGTCGGTACCCGCCAGGCGTGCAGCCTCGGCCGGGGCCAGGTTCTTGATGCCTTGCTTGGTCTTGTAGTGCCACTTCACCCAGTGACGTTCGCCCTTGGCGTTGATCAGACTGTACGTGTGACTGCCGAAGCCGTGCATGTGGCGATAGCCGTCTGGAATGCCACGGTCCGAAAACAGAATGGTGACCTGATGCAGCGCCTCTGGAGAGTGCGACCAGAAGTCCCACATCATCTGCGCGCTTTTCAGGTTGCTCTGCGGCAGGCGTTTCTGGGTGTGGATAAAGTCCGGGAATTTCAGCGGATCCCGGATGAAGAACACAGGGGTGTTGTTGCCCACGATGTCCCAGTTGCCCTCTTCGGTATAGAACTTAAGGGCAAAACCACGTGGATCACGCTCAGTGTCAGCAGACCCGCGCTCACCACCCACAGTGGAGAATCGCAGGAATGTAGGCGTTTGCTTGCCAACAGATTCGAACAGCTTGGCACTGGTGTACTGGGTGATGTCTTGGGTAACGGTGAACGTACCGTAGGCACCCGATCCTTTGGCATGCACGCGCCGCTCAGGAATGTTTTCACGGTTGAAGTGAGCGAGCTTCTCGATCAGATGGAAATCGTCGAGCAACAACGGGCCACGAGGGCCTGCGGAACGGGAGTTCTGGTTATCCGCAACAGGAGCCCCGCTGGCGGTGGTAAGGACTTTATTCTGGCTCATGCGCAATCTTCCTCAGGTCGGACTTTGAACTGCCGGCTAAGCGGCTTGGAGGGAGTATTGATCATCAACACTACGCCTACAAATTCATTAAATCGTATGCGTCGATAGAAAATAACTAACAAGACTCCGCTCGCTATAGTGCAGCGCACTGTCTATGGAAGCTTGTATAAGTTGCGCTTTTGTTACGCGCACAAAAAACCGGGCGCGAGGCCCGGTTTTTTGTTGCAGCTTGTCGTCTTACTCGGCGCTTACAGCTTCGCCGGCAGTAGCACGATCAACCAACTCGACGTACGCCATAGGCGCGTTGTCGCCAGCGCGGAAACCGCACTTGAGGATGCGCAGGTAGCCACCCTCACGGGTAGCGTAACGCTTGCCCAGGTCGTTGAAGAGCTTACCAACGATAGCTTTCGAACGAGTACGGTCGAAAGCCAGACGGCGGTTAGCCAGGCTGTCTGTCTTGGCCAAAGTGATCAGCGGCTCAGCAACGCGACGCAGTTCTTTAGCTTTCGGCAGTGTAGTTTTGATCAGCTCGTGCTCGAACAGCGACACCGCCATGTTTTGGAACATGGCCTTGCGGTGCGAGCTGGTACGGCTCAGGTGACGACCACTTTTACGATGACGCATGGTTCATTCCTTACCAAACTCACGTTCGGTGATTACGACGATCAGGCAGTCGCCTTGTCGTCCTTCTTAAGACTTGCAGGCGGCCAGTTGTCGAGGCGCATGCCGAGGGACAGACCGCGGGAGGCCAGAACGTCCTTGATTTCAGTCAAGGATTTCTTGCCCAGGTTCGGAGTCTTCAACAGTTCTACTTCGGTACGCTGAATCAGGTCGCCGATGTAGTAAATGTTTTCCGCCTTAAGGCAGTTAGCCGAACGTACAGTCAGTTCCAGATCGTCAACCGGGCGAAGCAGGATCGGATCGATCTCGTCTTCCTGCTCGATTACCACTGGTTCGCTGTCACCTTTGAGGTCGACGAACGCAGCCAACTGCTGTTGCAGAATGGTTGCAGCGCGGCGGATAGCCTCTTCAGGATCCAGGGTACCGTTGGTTTCCAGATCAATAACCAGCTTGTCCAGGTTAGTACGCTGCTCGACACGGGCGTTTTCCACCACGTATGCGATACGGCGAACCGGGCTGAACGAAGAGTCAAGCTGCAAGCGACCAATGCTGCGGCTTTCGTCTTCATCGCTCTGACGCGAGTCGGCCGGTTCATAACCACGACCACGAGCTACAGTGAGCTTCATGTTCAGGGCGCCGTTAGACGCCAGGTTAGCGATTACGTGATCGGGGTTAACGATCTCGACATCATGATCCAGCTGAATATCGGCAGCGGTAACCACCCCCGAACCCTTCTTCGACAAGGTCAGCGTAACTTCGTCACGGCCGTGCAGCTTGATAGCCAGACCTTTAAGGTTCAACAGGATTTCAATTACGTCTTCCTGTACACCTTCGATGGCGCTGTACTCGTGGAGCACACCGTCAATCTCGGCCTCGACTACTGCACAGCCGGGCATTGAGGACAACAGGATGCGGCGCAGCGCGTTGCCCAGGGTGTGGCCAAAACCACGCTCGAGAGGCTCGAGAGTAATTTTGGCGCGGGTTGGACTGACAACCTGCACATCAATGTGGCGGGGTGTCAGGAACTCATTTACCGAAATCTGCATGGATGCACCTATTTTCTAGCCCTTACTTGGAGTAGAGCTCGACAATCAGGCTTTCGTTGATGTCGGCGGACAGATCACTGCGAGCAGGAACGTTCTTGAAAACGCCCGACTTCTTCTCAGTGTCTACTTCTACCCATTCTACGCGGCCACGTTGGGCACACAGATCGAGAGCTTGGACAATGCGAAGTTGGTTTTTAGCTTTCTCGCGAACTGCGACCACGTCACCAGCACGAACCTGGTAAGACGGAACGTTTACGGTCTGACCGTTAACGCTGATCGACTTGTGCGATACCAGCTGACGGGATTCGGCACGAGTCGAACCAAAGCCCATACGGTATACAACGTTGTCCAGACGGCATTCGAGCAGTTGCAGCAGGTTTTCACCGGTTGCACCTTTCTTGCCAGCAGCTTCTTTGTAGTAGCCGCTGAACTGACGCTCGAGAACGCCGTAAATACGACGGACCTTCTGCTTTTCACGCAGTTGGGTGCCGTAATCGGACTGGCGACCGCGGCGTTGGCCGTGGATACCAGGTGCTGCTTCAATGTTGCACTTCGATTCGATCGCGCGCACGCCGCTCTTCAGGAAGAGATCGGTGCCTTCGCGACGAGCGAGTTTGCATTTTGGACCAATGTAACGAGCCATTCTTTACAATCTCCTGGATTACACGCGGCGCTTCTTCGGCGGACGGCACCCGTTGTGCGGGATTGGCGTCACGTCGGTGATGCTGGCGATCTTATAGCCACAGCCGTTCAAAGCACGGACAGCAGACTCACGACCTGGACCTGGACCTTTGACGTTAACGTCGAGGTTTTTCAGGCCGTATTCCAGCGCAGCTTGACCAGCACGTTCAGCAGCTACTTGAGCAGCAAACGGGGTGGACTTGCGGGAACCGCGGAAACCCGAACCACCGGAGGTAGCCCAAGAAAGCGCGTTACCTTGACGGTCGGTGATGGTCACGATTGTGTTGTTAAAAGATGCATGGATGTGGGCGATGCCATCAACCACTGTCTTTTTAACTTTTTTACGAGGACGAGCAGCAGGTTTTGCCATGATAATTTTCCTGTCGATTCGCTGGGGCGATTACTTGCGGATCGGCTTACGCGGACCTTTACGGGTACGCGCGTTAGTCTTGGTACGCTGACCGCGTACTGGAAGACCACGACGATGACGCAGACCGCGATAGCAACCGAGGTCCATCAAACGCTTGATTTTCATGTTGATTTCGCGACGCAGGTCACCTTCAGTGGTGAACTTCGCCACTTCGCCACGCAGCTGTTCAATCTGCTCGTCGCTCAGATCCTTGATCTTAGCGGCTGGGTTTACCCCAGCAACTGCGCAAATTTTCTGCGCAGTAGTGCGACCAACACCATAGATGTAGGTCAGCGAGATAACAGTGTGCTTGTTATCTGGAATGTTAACGCCTGCAATACGGGCCATTCAGTGGGACTCCAATTGACAGCTACCTACGCCCCGGAAGCCAAGAAATAGGGCGCGAGATAATATCGCTGTAATAACAAATAATCAACCCGGCAGCGCACTAGCTGCCGGGCTTCAAGCGGATCACACTCAGCCTTGGCGCTGTTTGTGACGCGGTTCCGCGCTGCAAATTACTCGAACAACACCTTCGCGGCGAATAATCTTGCAGTTACGGCACAGCTTTTTCACCGATGCACGAACTTTCATCACCAACTCCTCGAACCTTATGGGGTACTCAGCGCAACATGCCGCTGCCGTAGCCCTTCAGGTTGGCTTTCTTCATCAGGGATTCGTACTGGTGCGAAACGAGGTGCGATTGTACTTGGGACATGAAGTCCATCACAACCACGACCACGATCAGCAACGAGGTCCCGCCAAGGTAGAACGGAACGTTTGCTGCAACCACCAGGAACTGGGGCAACAGACACACGGCCGTCATATATAGAGCACCGAACAGGGTCAAACGAGTCAGAACGCCATCAATGTAGCGTGCCGACTGCTCACCTGGACGGATACCCGGAATAAAGGCACCGGACTTCTTCAGGTTTTCCGCTACGTCTTTCGGATTGAACATCAACGCCGTATAGAAGAAGCAGAAGAAAATAATCCCTGCACTAAACAGCAGAATATTCAACGGCTGACCAGGAGCGATCGACTGAGAGAGGTCCTGCAGCCAGCCCATATTTTCAGACTGACCAAACCAGGTACCCAACGAAGCCGGAAACAGCAAGATGCTGCTCGCGAAAATTGCCGGAATAACACCGGCCATATTCACTTTCAGCGGCAAGTGGCTGGTCTGCGCAGCAAAAACCTTACGGCCCTGCTGACGCTTGGCGTAGTGAACAGCAATACGACGCTGGCCACGCTCAATGAACACCACAAAACCGATAATCGCTACTGCCAGCAAACCGATAGCAACCAGGGCGAAGATATTGATATCACCCTGACGCGCAGACTCGAAAGACTGCCCGATTGCTCTCGGAAGACCGGCGACGATACCTGCGAAAATCAACATCGAGATACCGTTACCAACACCACGCTCAGTAATCTGTTCACCCAGCCACATCATGAACATCGCACCAGCCACAAACGTGGATACCGCGACGAAATGGAAGCCAAAGTCACCAGTGAACGCAACGCCCTGCCCTGCCAGGCCAACGGACATGCCGATAGCTTGAACCAGGGCGAGGACTACAGTGCCGTAGCGGGTGTACTGGCTAATCTTGCGACGGCCAGCTTCACCTTCCTTCTTCAACTGCTCCAGCTGCGGGCTGACGGCTGTCATCAGTTGCATGATGATCGACGCCGAAATGTACGGCATGATCCCCAGTGCAAAGATGCTCATCCGCTCCAGCGCACCGCCGGAAAACATGTTGAACAAGCTAAGAATGGTCCCCTCATTCTGTCGAAACAGGTCTGCGAGTCGGTCCGGGTTGATACCTGGAACCGGGATGTGTGCGCCTATTCGGTAGACGATAATCGCCAGGAACAGAAAACGCAGACGAGCCCAAAGTTCAGACATACCGCCTTTGCCGAGCGCTGAGAGAGCACCTTGCTTAGCCATTTATTCCTCGAACTTGCCGCCAGCTGCTTCGATAGCCGAACGCGCACCTTTGGTGGCGCCGATTCCCTTGCCGATAGTGACAGCGCGAGTCACTTCACCGGACAGCATGATTTTCACACGCTGTACGTTGACGTTGATCACGTTGGCATCTTTCAGGGTCTGCACAGTAACGATGTCGCCTTCCACTTTAGCCAGCTCGGACAGACGCACTTCTGCGCGGTCCATGGCTTTCAGGGATACGAAACCGAACTTAGGCAGGCGACGATGCAGCGGCTGTTGACCGCCTTCAAAGCCTGGAGCGATGGTGCCACCGGAGCGGGAGGTTTGACCTTTGTGGCCACGGCCACCAGTCTTACCCAAACCGCTACCGATACCACGGCCCGGACGATGCTTTTCGCGACGGGAACCCGGCGCTGGACTCAGATCATTGAGTTTCATCGATTAACCCTCTACACGCAGCATGTAGTAAGCCTTGTTGATCATCCCGCGATTCTCGGGAGTATCCTGGACTTCTACAGTGTGACCGATGCGACGCAGACCCAAACCTTTAACACACAGTTTGTGGTTAGGGATGCGGCCGGTCATGCTTTTGATCAGCGTTACTTTAACGGTAGCCATGATCAGAAGATCTCCTTGACAGTCAGACCACGCTTGGCAGCGATGGACTCAGGAGATTGCATAGCTTTCAGACCCTTGAAAGTGGCGTGAACCACGTTTACCGGGTTAGTCGAGCCGTAGCACTTGGCCAGAACGTTCTGAACGCCAGCAACTTCGAGGACAGCACGCATAGCGCCGCCAGCGATGATACCGGTACCTTCAGAAGCAGGCTGCATGTACACCTTCGAAGCGCCGTGAGCGGACTTCATTGCGTACTGCAGAGTAGTGCCGTTCAGATCAACTTGGATCATGTTGCGACGAGCAGCTTCCATTGCCTTCTGGATCGCGGCAGGCACTTCACGTGACTTGCCACGGCCGAAGCCAACACGCCCTTTACCATCACCCACCACGGTCAACGCGGTGAAAGTGAAGATACGGCCGCCTTTAACGGTTTTGGCTACGCGGTTAACTTGAACCAGCTTCTCAATGTAGCCTTCGTCGCGCTTTTGGTCGTTATTTGACATAACTTAGAACTCCAGCCCAGCTTCACGAGCAGCATCAGCCAGCGCTTTCACGCGACCGTGGTACTTGAAGCCAGAGCGGTCGAAAGCCACTTGCGAGACGCCAGCGGCCTTAGCACGCGTAGCGACCAGCTGGCCAACCTTTGTGGCCGCGTCGATGTTGCCAGTGGCACCATCACGCAGTTCTTTATCCAAAGTCGAGGCGCTTGCCAGGACTTTGTTGCCGTCGGCCGAGATGACCTGGGCGTAGATGTGCTGCGACGAGCGGAACACGCAGAGACGCACGACTTCGAGTTCGTGCATTTTCAGGCGTGCTTTGCGAGCGCGACGCAGTCGAGTAACTTTTTTGTCGGTCATTTGCTATGCCCTACTTCTTCTTGGCTTCTTTACGACGGACGACTTCGTCCGCGTAGCGCACACCTTTGCCTTTGTACGGCTCTGGTGGACGGAAGTCGCGGATCTCAGCGGCCACTTGACCTACCAGCTGCTTGTCGATGCCCTTGATCAGGATATCGGTCTGGCTAGGAGTCTCAGCAGTGATGCCCGCTGGCAGTTCGTAATCCACTGGGTGCGAGAAGCCAAGGGCAAGGTTCAAAACCGTGCCTTTTGCTTGCGCTTTGTAACCAACACCGACCAGCTGGAGCTTGCGCTCGAAGCCTTGGCTTACGCCTTGGACCATGTTGTTTACCAACGCACGCGTGGTACCGGCCATTGCGCGAGTTTGTTGATCGCCATTGCGAGCAGCGAAACGCAGCTCACCAGCTTCTTCAACGATCTCAACGGACGAATGGATGTTCAGTTCAAGAGTACCCTTGGCACCCTTCACCGAAAGCTGTTGGCCTGCGAATTTGACTTCGACACCGGCTGGCAGCTTAACGGGGTTCTTAGCGACGCGAGACATGCTTATCCCCCCTTAGAACACAGTGCAAAGAACTTCGCCGCCGACACCGGCAGCGCGCGCAGCACGATCCGTCATCACACCTTTGTTGGTGGAGACGATAGACACGCCCAGACCGCCACGAACTTTCGGCAGATCTTCAGCGGACTTGTACTGACGCAGGCCTGGACGGCTAACGCGCTTCACTTCCTCGATGACCGAACGGCCTTCGAAGTACTTCAGCTCGATGGACAGCAGTGGTTTGATTTCGCTGCTGATCTGATAACCCGCAATGTAGCCTTCGTCTTTCAGGACTTTGGCAACAGCTACCTTCAACTTGGAAGATGGCATGCTTACGACGGACTTTTCAGCCATCTGGGCATTACGGATACGAGTTAGCATGTCCGCTAACGGGTCCTGCATACTCATGGGCTAGACGCTCCTAATACAAAAAAATTAGCCTTGCGGCTACATATGTCGCCGAGAATCTCCGAGCACAAAAAACACGGGCTCAGGCGAGCCGCGTATTTTAGACACACTCCAGAAATGAAACAAGCCCCAAAAGGGGCTTGATCCAGATTCAAGGTCACCGGCGGTCAGTATCTTGCGATTCCGACCACCTGGACGTTGAAAGTACTTACCAGCTGGCTTTAACCAGACCTGGTACGTCACCACGCATTGCCGCTTCACGCAGTTTGTTACGGCCGAGGCCGAACTTGCGGTAAACGCCGTGTGGACGACCGGTCAGGCGGCAGCGGTTACGCATGCGCGAAGCGCTTGCGTCACGTGGCTGCTTCTGCAGAGCAACTGTAGCTTCCCAACGCGCTTCTGGACTTGCGTTCAGATCAACGATGATTGCTTTCAGTGCTGCACGCTTCTTGGCGTACTTGGCAACCGTGAGCTGACGCTTCAGCTCGCGGTTTTTCATGCTCATCTTGGCCATGGTCCTACTCCAATCAGTTGCGGAACGGGAATTTGAAAGCACGCAACAGGGCGCGACCTTCATCATCGTTCTTGGCAGTGGTGGTCAGGGTGATGTCCAGACCGCGGAGAGCATCGATCTTGTCGTAGTCGATTTCCGGGAAGATGATCTGCTCTTTCACGCCCATGCTGTAGTTACCACGACCATCGAAGGACTTGGCATTCAGGCCGCGGAAGTCGCGGACCCGAGGCAGGGAGATCGACAGCAGACGATCCAGGAATTCGTACATACGCTCACGGCGCAGAGTCACTTTGACGCCGATCGGCCAACCTTCACGGACTTTAAAGCCAGCGATGGATTTCCGAGCGTAAGTCACAACGACTTTTTGACCGGTGATCTTTTCCAGGTCGGCAACAGCGTGCTCGATGACTTTTTTGTCGCCGATCGCTTCGCCCAGACCCATGTTCAGGGTGATTTTGGTGACGCGCGGAACTTCCATCACGTTCCCGAGCTTAAGTTCTTCCTTAAGCTTAGGGGCGATTTCCTTCCGGTAAATCTCTTGTAGTCGTGCCATGGTCTAATCTACCTAGCAGTGTTCAAGCATCAACCGCTTTTTGGGTCGACTTGAAGACACGAATTTTCTTACCGTCTTCTACTTTGAAACCAACGCGGTCAGCCTTGTTGGTTTCGCCATTGAAGATGGCGACGTTAGAAGCGTCCAGCGGAGCTTCTTTCTCGACGATACCGCCCTGCACGCCCGACATCGGGTTAGGCTTGGTATGACGCTTGACCAGGTTCAGACCACCGATAACCAGACGGTTATTAGCGAGAACCTTAAGCACCTTACCGCGCTTACCTTTGTCTTTGCCGGCGATCACGATGATCTCGTCGTCACGACGAATCTTTTGCATGTCGGATCTCCTTACAGCACTTCTGGGGCGAGCGAGACGATCTTCATGAACTTCTCAGTACGAAGTTCACGGGTCACTGGCCCAAAGATACGGGTGCCGATCGGCTCTTGCTTGTTGTTCAGAAGAACAGCAGCGTTGCCATCAAAGCGGATAATGGAGCCATCAGCACGACGTACGCCGTGACGAGTGCGGACTACAACAGCAGTCATCACTTGGCCTTTTTTCACCTTACCGCGAGGAATTGCTTCCTTGACGGTAACTTTGATGATGTCACCGATACCAGCGTAACGACGATGGGAGCCACCCAGCACCTTGATGCACATAACACGGCGAGCGCCGCTGTTATCGGCCACATCGAGCATGGATTGAGTCTGAATCATATAATTTCTCCGACCCCTAGTCCTTAGACTTCCACAGCGCGTTCGAGAACATCAACCAGCGCCCAAGACTTGGTCTTGGCCAGCGGACGAGTTTCACGAATAGTGACTTTGTCGCCGATGTGGCACTGATTGGTTTCGTCGTGCGCGTGCAGCTTAGTCGAACGCTTAACATATTTACCGTAGATCGGGTGCTTAACGCGACGCTCGATCAAAACGGTGATGGTTTTGTCCATCTTGTCGCTGACAACACGGCCAGTCAGCGTACGGACAGTCTTTTCGGCTTCAGCCATGATCACTTACCTGCCTGCTGGTTGAGCACAGTCTTCACGCGAGCGATGTCACGCTTAACTTGCGAGAGCAGATGAGACTGCCCCAACTGGCCAGTTGCTTTCTGCATACGCAGATTGAACTGGTCGCGCAGCAGGCCGAGCAGTTGCTCGTTCAGCTGCTGTGCGGATTTTTCACGAAGTTCATTCGCTTTCATCACATCACCGTCCGTTTAACAAAGGAGGTGGCGAGCGGCAGCTTTGCAGCAGCCAGGGCGAAAGCCTCACGCGCCAGCTCTTCAGAAACACCCTCGATTT
The DNA here is from genome assembly GCF_023127765.1 of Pseudomonas sp. W15Feb34. Taxonomy (NCBI): domain Bacteria; kingdom Pseudomonadati; phylum Pseudomonadota; class Gammaproteobacteria; order Pseudomonadales; family Pseudomonadaceae; genus Pseudomonas; species Pseudomonas sp. W15Feb34. Next base: position 24,012 of record NZ_SPKN01000006.1, on the reverse strand, counting down.
CATACAGGACTTTGCCTGGCTGAATCTGGGCAACCCAGTATTCCACGTTACCCTTACCTTTACCCATCCGAACCTCGAGAGGTTTTTTGGAGATCGGCTTGTCCGGGAATACACGGATCCAGATCTTGCCGCCACGTTTTACGTGACGGGTCAGAGCACGACGCGCTGACTCGATCTGACGAGCGGTGAGACGACCACGAGCTACAGACTTCAGCGCGAACTCGCCGAAGCTGACTTTGCTACCGCGCTGAGCCAGACCACGGTTGTGGCCTGTCATCTGCTTGCGGAACTTCGTACGCTTAGGTTGCAACATTTGGCGTACCCCTTACTTAGCAGCTTTTTTACGAGGCGCTGGTGCTTGTGGTTTCAGTTCTTCTTGGCGACCACCAATTACTTCGCCTTTGAAGATCCAAACCTTTACACCGATCACACCGTAAGTGGTGTGAGCTTCGTAGTTGGCATAGTCGATGTCGGCACGCAGGGTGTGCAGTGGCACACGACCTTCGCGATACCATTCAGTACGTGCGATTTCAGCACCGCCGAGACGACCGCTCACTTGGATTTTGATGCCTTTGGCACCAATGCGCATGGCGTTCTGTACGGCGCGCTTCATAGCGCGACGGAACATTACGCGACGCTCCAGCTGCTGAGCTACGCTCTGCGCAACCAGCATACCGTCGAGCTCCGGCTTGCGGATCTCTTCGATATTGATGTGCACAGGCACACCCATTTGCTTGGTCAGGTCCTGACGCAGTTTCTCAACATCTTCACCTTTCTTCCCGATAACGATACCTGGACGAGCGGTGTGGATGGTGATACGTGCAGTTTGGGCCGGACGATGGATATCGATACGGCTTACGGACGCGCTTTTTAGTTTGTCTTGGAGATACTCACGCACCTTCAGATCAGCGAACAAATAGTCCGCATAAGTCCGACCGTCTGCGTACCAGACGGAGGTGTGCTCCTTGACGATTCCCAGGCGAATGCCAATGGGATGTACTTTCTGACCCATCTCTTCGACTCCGTTACTTGTCAGCAACCTTGACAGTGATATGGCAAGACCGCTTGACGATGCGATCAGCACGGCCTTTGGCACGTGGCATGATGCGCTTCAGCGAACGCCCTTCGTTGACGAAAACGGTGCTGACCTTCAGGTCATCAACGTCTGCGCCTTCGTTATGCTCGGCGTTGGCTACGGCCGACTCCAGCACTTTCTTCATGATCTCGGCGGCTTTCTTACTGCTGAAAGCCAACAGGTTGAGCGCTTCGCCCACCTTCTTCCCGCGGATCTGGTCGGCGACCAAGCGGGCTTTCTGGGCGGAGATTCGAGCGCCCGACAACTTAGCGGCTACTTCCATTTCCTAACCCCTTAACGCTTGGCTTTCTTGTCTGCCACGTGCCCACGATAAGTGCGGGTACCGGCAAACTCGCCCAGTTTGTGGCCGACCATGTCTTCGTTAACGAGAACTGGGACGTGTTGACGACCGTTGTGTACTGCGATGGTCAGACCGACCATTTGTGGCAGGATCATCGAACGACGCGACCAGGTCTTAACTGGTTTGCGATCGTTCTTTTCCGCCGCCACTTCGATCTTCTTCAGTAGGTGAAGATCAATAAAAGGACCTTTTTTCAGAGAACGTGGCACTGTCGTATCCCTCTATTTACTTGCGACGACGGACGATCATTTTGTCGGTACGCTTATTACCACGAGTCTTCGCGCCCTTAGTCGGGAAGCCCCATGGCGATACCGGATGACGACCACCAGAGGTACGACCTTCACCACCACCGTGTGGGTGGTCAACCGGGTTCATGGCAACACCACGAACGGTTGGGCGAACGCCACGCCAGCGTTTGGCACCAGCTTTACCCAACGAACGCAGGCTGTGCTCGGAGTTCGAGACTTCGCCCAGGGTCGCACGGCATTCAGCCAGTACTTTACGCATCTCACCAGAACGCAGACGCAGGGTCACGTAGACACCTTCACGAGCGATCAACTGAGCCGAAGCACCAGCGGAACGAGCGATTTGCGCGCCTTTACCTGGCTTCAATTCGATGCCGTGTACGGTGCTACCAACTGGAATGTTACGCAGTTGCAGAGCGTTGCCCGGCTTGATCGGCGCCAGAGCACCTGCGATCAGCTGGTCACCAGCACTCACGCCTTTAGGGGCGATGATGTAGCGACGCTCGCCATCTGCGTACAGCAGCAGAGCGATGTGAGCAGTACGGTTTGGATCGTATTCAATACGCTCGACAGTGGCAGCGATGCCATCTTTGTCGTTGCGACGGAAATCGACCAGACGATAATGCTGCTTATGGCCACCACCGATGTGACGAGTGGTAATGCGACCATTGTTGTTACGACCACCAGACTTCGATTTTTTCTCGAGCAGCGGTGCGTGAGGAGCGCCTTTATGCAGCTCCTGGTTGACCACCTTGACCACAAAACGGCGGCCAGGGGAAGTCGGTTTGCATTTAACGATTGCCATGATGCACCCCTTCCTTACTCAGCACTGCTGCTGAAATCGAGATCTTGGCCTGGCTGAAGGGAGATAACTGCCTTCTTCCAGTCATTACGCTTGCCCAGACCGCGAGCAGTGCGCTTGCTCTTACCCAGAACATTCAGGGTAGTAACACGCTCTACTTTCACGCTGAACAGGCTTTCGACGGCCTTCTTGATTTCCAGCTTGGTTGCGTCAGTTGCAACCTTGAAAACGAACTGGCCTTTCTTGTCAGCCAGAACCGTAGCCTTTTCGGAAACGTGCGGGCCAAGCAGAACTTTAAATACGCGTTCCTGGTTCATCCCAGCAGCTCCTCGAATTTCTTCACGGCCGACACGGTGATCAACACCTTGTCGTATGCGATCAGACTAACTGGATCGGAACCTTGCACGTCACGTACATCAACGTGTGGCAGGTTGCGAGCAGCCAGGTACAGGTTCTGATCAACAGCTTCGGACACGATCAAAACGTCGGTCAGGCTCATGTTGTTCAGTTTGCCCAGCAGATCTTTGGTTTTTGGACTTTCGACAGCGAAGTCCTGAACCACGACCAGACGATCAGTACGCACGAGTTCAGCAAGGATGGAGCGCAGAGCTGCGCGGTACATCTTCTTGTTGAGCTTCTGAGAGTGATCCTGTGGACGAGCTGCGAAAGTGGTACCGCCGCCACGCCAGATTGGGCTACGGATAGTACCGGCACGAGCACGGCCAGTGCCTTTCTGACGCCAAGGGCGCTTACCGCCACCACGTACGTCGGAACGGGTCTTTTGCTGCTTGCTACCTTGACGGCCGCCGGCCATGTAGGCCACGACTGCTTGGTGAACGAGCGTCTCGTTGAATTCGCCGCCAAATGTCAGTTCGGAAACTTCGATCGCTTGAGCGTCATTTACATTTAATTGCATGTCAGCTTCCCCTTAACCGCGAGCCTTGGCCGCTGGACGTACAACCAGGTTGCCGCCAGTAGCGCCAGGAACAGCACCCTTGACCAACAACAGATTGCGTTCAGCGTCGACGCGCACTACTTCGAGGGACTGCACGGTCACGCGCTCAGCGCCCATATGACCGGACATTTTTTTGCCCTTGAATACACGACCAGGAGTCTGGCACTGGCCAATAGAGCCCGGGACGCGGTGGGAAACGGAGTTACCGTGAGTGTTGTCTTGACCACGGAAATTCCAACGCTTGATCGTACCCTGGAAGCCTTTACCTTTGGACTGACCGGTTACATCAACCAGTTGACCAGCGGCGAAGATTTCAGCGTTGATCAGATCGCCAGCCTGGTAGTCGCCGTCTTCAAGACGGAACTCCATAACAGTACGACCAGCTGCAACGTTTGCTTTAGCGAAGTGACCTGCTTGAGCAGCAGTCACGCGCGAAGCACGACGCTCGCCGACAGTGACTTGCACTGCACGATAGCCATCGGTTTCTTCAGTTTTGAACTGGGTGACGCGATTCGGTTCGATCTCAATGACCGTGACCGGAATGGAGACACCTTCTTCGGTGAAAATACGGGTCATACCGCATTTACGACCGACTACACCAATAGTCATGTTGTAAACCTCATGAGTGTACGGGGCTTTCACCCGCTATGGCCGCCCATTTCAGAGCGTTACACGACTAAGACCCAAGTCTTAGCCGAGGCTGATCTGTACTTCCACACCGGCCGCCAGATCGAGCTTCATAAGTGCATCAACGGTTTTATCCGTTGGCTGGACGATGTCCAGTACGCGCTTATGAGTACGGATCTCGTACTGGTCACGCGCGTCTTTGTTGACGTGCGGGGAGACCAGAACGGTGAACCGCTCTTTACGGGTAGGCAGTGGAATTGGACCACGCACTTGAGCACCAGTACGTTTCGCGGTTTCCACGATTTCCTGGGTGGATTGGTCGATCAGGCGATGGTCAAAAGCCTTCAACCTGATACGGATTTGCTGATTTTGCATTGGATTTCAGACTCCGGCTGCTATTCCCACCGGGCGCAATACGCCCGTTAAAAGGAGGCGCAATTCTATAGACGCCCTAGATAGGTGTCAACCCAATAAAAAAGCCCCCGCTAAGCGGGGGCTTTCTCAAAACATCAAAGCTCACTCAAAAGAGAGATTACTCGATGATTTTAGCTACAACGCCAGCACCAACGGTACGGCCGCCTTCACGGATTGCGAAGCGCAGACCGTCTTCCATTGCGATGGTTTTGATCAGGGTAACAGTCATTTGAATGTTGTCACCTGGCATTACCATTTCAACGCCTTCTGGCAATTCGCAGTTACCGGTCACGTCAGTAGTACGGAAGTAGAACTGTGGACGGTAGCCTTTGAAGAACGGAGTATGACGGCCGCCTTCTTCTTTGCTCAGAACATAAACTTCTGCGGTGAACTTGGTGTGCGGCTTGACCGAACCTGGCTTAACCAGAACCTGGCCACGCTCAACGTCGTCACGCTTGGTACCACGCAGCAGAACGCCGCAGTTCTCGCCAGCACGACCTTCGTCGAGCAGCTTGCGGAACATTTCAACACCGGTGCAGGTGGTGACGGTAGTGTCACGCAGACCAACGATTTCCAATGGATCCTGAACGCGAACGATACCGCGCTCGATACGACCAGTCACAACAGTACCGCGACCGGAGATCGAGAATACGTCTTCGATTGGCATCAGGAACGGCTTGTCGGTCAGACGAACTGGTTCTGGGATGTAGCTGTCCAGAGTTTCAACCAGTTTACGAACGGCAGTGGTGCCCATTTCGTTTTCGTCGTTGCCTTCCAGAGCCATACGAGCAGAACCGATGATGATCGGAGTGTCGTCACCTGGGAAGTCGTAAGTGCTCAGCAGATCGCGCACTTCCATCTCAACCAGTTCCAGCAGCTCAGCGTCGTCTACCAGGTCAGCCTTGTTCAGGAAAACCACGATGTACGGAACGCCAACCTGGCGGGACAGCAGGATGTGCTCACGGGTTTGTGGCATCGGACCATCAGCGGCCGAGCAAACCAGGATCGCGCCGTCCATCTGGGCAGCACCAGTGATCATGTTCTTCACATAGTCAGCGTGACCTGGGCAGTCAACGTGAGCGTAGTGACGAATAGTCGAGTTGTACTCAACGTGCGCGGTGTTGATGGTGATACCACGAGCTTTTTCTTCTGGTGCGCTGTCGATCTTGTCGAAGTCAACACGAGCCGAACCGAAAACTTCGGAGCAGACGCGAGTCAGAGCAGCGGTCAGAGTGGTTTTACCGTGGTCAACGTGGCCGATGGTGCCAACGTTTACGTGCGGTAGGGAACGATCAAATTTTTCTTTAGCCACGACAATTAACTCCTTGCCTAAAGGACTGAATCAGCCTTGTTTTTTGGATACAGTTTCAGCGATGTGCGCCGGAGCTGTGTTGTATTTTTTGAATTCCATAGAGTAGCTTGCGCGACCCTGGGACATGGAGCGAACGTCGGTCGCATAACCGAACATCTCACCCAACGGAACCTCGGCGCGAATCACTTTGCCGGAAACCGTGTCTTCCATACCCAAGATCATGCCGCGACGACGGTTAAGGTCGCCCATGACATCACCCATATAGTCTTCAGGTGTAACAACTTCTACCGCCATGATTGGCTCAAGCAACTCACCACCGCCCTTCTGGGCCAGTTGCTTGGTTGCCATGGAAGCAGCCACCTTAAACGCCATCTCGTTGGAGTCGACGTCGTGGTAAGAACCGTCAAAAACGGTTGCTTTCAGGCCGATCAGCGGATAGCCGGCAACAACACCGTTCTTCATCTGCTCTTCGATACCCTTCTGGATAGCAGGGATGTATTCCTTAGGAACCACACCACCTACTACTTCGTTCACGAATTGCAGACCTTCCTGACCTTCGTCAGCAGGAGCAAAACGGATCCAGCAGTGACCGAACTGACCACGACCGCCGGATTGACGAACGAACTTGCCTTCGATTTCACAGTTCTTCGTGATGCGCTCACGATAGGAAACCTGAGGCTTACCGATGTTGGCTTCGACGTTGAACTCACGGCGCATCCGGTCAACCAGGATGTCCAGGTGCAGCTCGCCCATGCCAGAGATGATCGTTTGACCAGTCTCTTCATCAGTCTTGACGCGGAAAGATGGATCTTCCTGAGCAAGCTTGCCCAGAGCGATACCCATTTTTTCCTGGTCATCCTTGGTCTTAGGCTCTACGGCAACCGAGATAACCGGCTCCGGGAAGTCCATGCGAACCAGGATGATTGGCTTGGCAGCGTCGCACAAAGTCTCACCAGTGGTGACGTCCTTCATGCCGATCAGGGCCGCGATGTCACCAGCGCGTACTTCCTTGATCTCTTCGCGAGCGTTTGCGTGCATTTGCACCATACGGCCCACGCGCTCTTTCTTGCCTTTAACCGAGTTGATCACGCCGTCGCCGGAGGCCAACACGCCCGAGTAAACGCGAACGAAGGTCAAAGTACCCACGAATGGGTCTGTAGCGATCTTGAACGCCAGAGCCGAGAACGGCTCGTTGTCGTCAGCATGACGCTCCATCTCTTCTTCCTCGTTATCAGGGTTGGTACCCTTGATAGCAGGAATGTCGGTTGGAGCAGGCAGGTAGTCGATAACGGCGTCGAGAACCAGGGGAACACCCTTGTTCTTGAAGGAAGAACCGCAAACAGCCAAGACGATCTCACCAGCGATAGTACGCTGACGCAGAGCGGCCTTGATTTCCACGTTGGTGAGCTCTTCACCTTCGAGGTACTTGTTCATCAGCTCTTCGCTGGCTTCAGCCGCAGCCTCAACCATGTTGTTGCGCCACTCGTCAGCCAGTTCCTGAAGCTCTTCAGGGATAGGCTTGCGAACAGGAACCATACCTTTATCGGAATCGTTCCAGTAGACAGCTTCCATATTGATCAGATCAATCTGACCCTGGAAGTTATCTTCAGAACCGATCGCCAACTGGATAGGCACCGGAGTGTGACCCAGACGCTGCTTGATCTGACCGATCACGCGCAGGAAGTTGGCGCCAGCACGGTCCATCTTGTTTACATAAACAAGACGTGGAACACCGTACTTGTTGGCTTGACGCCATACGGTTTCCGACTGAGGCTCAACACCCGAGGTGCCGCAGAACACAACGACAGCGCCGTCGAGTACACGCAGGGAACGCTCAACTTCAATAGTGAAGTCTACGTGGCCCGGGGTATCGATTACGTTGAAGCGATGCTCGTCTTTGTACTGCTTCTCGGAACCTTTCCAGAAGGCGGTAATAGCAGCAGAAGTAATGGTAATACCACGCTCCTGCTCCTGAACCATCCAGTCTGTGGTCGCGGCGCCGTCATGCACCTCGCCCATTTTGTGACTTTTGCCGGTGTAAAACAGTACGCGCTCGGTGGTGGTGGTTTTACCAGCATCCACGTGAGCGACGATACCGATGTTACGGTAGCGGCTAATCGGAGTAGTACGAGCCATAAAGCCCTCGCAAAATTAGTGAAGCTAAAATTAGAAGCGGTAGTGCGAGAAAGCTTTGTTAGCTTCAGCCATACGGTGCACGTCTTCACGCTTCTTAACAGCAGCACCTTTACCTTCAGCAGCGTCCAACAGTTCGCCGGCCAAACGCAGAGCCATAGACTTCTCGCCGCGCTTACGGGCGAAGTCTACCAACCAGCGCATTGCCAGAGCGTTACGACGGGACGGGCGAACTTCAACCGGAACCTGGTAAGTAGCACCGCCTACACGGCGCGACTTCACTTCGACCAGCGGAGCGATGGCGTCGAGAGCTTTCTCGAAGATTTCCAGGGGGTCGCTGTTCTTGCGTTCTTTAACCTTTTCCAGCGCGCCATAAACGATACGCTCGGCAACGGCTTTTTTGCCGCTTTCCATCACGTGGTTCATGAACTTGGCCAGAATTTGGCTTCCGTATTTTGGATCGTCAAGCACTTCGCGCTTGGCTGCTACGCGTCTTCTTGGCATGGATAAGCCCTCAAACGGTCTTCAGGTTCGCTCGGAATCGGTGCCCTTTCGGGACGCCTCCGACCTTACTCTTATCGACTCAGAAAATAAGATGATTCAGGTTTACAAAAAGCCGCTACTACTTAGGCTTCTTGGTACCGTACTTCGAACGACCCTGGTTACGACCTTTAACGCCGGAAGTATCCAAGGAGCCGCGTACGGTGTGATAACGAACACCTGGCAAGTCTTTTACACGACCGCCGCGGATCAGTACCACGCTGTGCTCTTGCAGGTTGTGGCCTTCACCGCCGATGTACGAGGAAACCTCGAAACCGTTGGTCAGACGCACACGGCATACTTTACGCAGTGCCGAGTTAGGTTTTTTCGGCGTGGTGGTATACACACGGGTGCATACGCCACGACGTTGCGGGCAGTTCTGCAGCGCAGGTACGTCGGATTTCTCGACGATACGCTTACGCGGCTGACGTACCAGCTGGTTGATAGTTGCCATCTACTAGCTCCACTGTTGTCTTGCGACGCTATTGTCTTGCAAGAAAAGCAAAATGGCAGGAACGAATTCCCGCCAAATTTAGGGGTACAAGAGTCTAAAGAGGATCTTGTCCCCAGTCAAGGCAAGGCCCCGACCTCCCCTCGCGCCGAACCGGGGCAAAAATGCCTCGATCCGACGAACGGGAGTGTCAGGGCCCAGACTCATCTATCGCAGAACTCAGTTACCGCTTGAGTTCAGTGCTTCGGTCAGTGCAGCTTCCACTTCACTGGCGCTCACGCGCAGCGGCTTGTCAGCATCACGGCGACGCTTACGCTCGCTGTGGTAAGCCAAACCGGTACCCGCCGGGATCAGACGACCCACGACCACGTTTTCTTTCAGGCCGCGCAGGTAATCGCGCTTGCCGGTTACCGCTGCTTCGGTCAGTACGCGAGTGGTCTCCTGGAAGGAGGCCGCCGAGATGAACGACTCAGTGGACAACGACGCCTTGGTGATACCCAGCAGCACGCGAGTGAACTTGGAAACGAATTTCTCTTCGTTCGCCAGGCGCTCGTTTTCTACCAGTACGTGAGTCAGTTCCATCTGGTCGCCCTTGATGAAACTGGAATCGCCGGATTCAGCGATTTCAACTTTACGCAGCATCTGACGCAGGATGGTCTCGATGTGCTTGTCGTTGATCTTCACGCCTTGCAGACGGTAAACGTCCTGGATCTCGTTAACGATGTACTTGGCCAGAGCACTCACACCCAGCAGACGCAGGATGTCGTGTGGATCGCTCGGGCCGTCGGAGATAACTTCACCGCGGTTTACCTGTTCGCCTTCGAACACGTTCAGGTGACGCCACTTCGGAATCAGCTCTTCATACGGATCGCTACCGTCGTTCGGAGTAATGACCAGACGGCGCTTGCCTTTGGTTTCTTTACCGAACGCGATGGTGCCGCTGACTTCAGCCAGAATCGACGCTTCTTTCGGACGACGAGCTTCGAACAAGTCGGCAACACGCGGCAGACCACCGGTGATGTCACGGGTCTTCGAAGTTTCTTGCGGGATACGCGCGATAACATCACCGATCGCGATCTTCGCACCATCCGCTACACCGACCAGGGCGTTGGCTGGCAGGAAGTACTGAGCGATTACGTCAGTGCCTGGCAGCAACAGATCCTTGCCGTTGTCATCAACCATCTTCACGGCAGGACGGATGTCTTTACCGGCAGCTGGACGATCTTTGGCGTCGAGTACTTCAATGTTGGTCATACCGGTCAATTCGTCAGTCTGACGCTTGATCGTGATGCCTTCTTCCATGCCCACGTAGGTCACGGTACCTTTCATTTCGGTAACGATTGGGTGAGTGTGCGGATCCCACTTGGCCACGATTGCGCCAGCGTCGACCTTGTCACCTTCTTTAACCGAAATCACAGCACCGTACGGCAGCTTGTAACGCTCGCGCTCACGACCGTAGTCATCAGCGATTGCCAGCTCACCGGAACGGGACACAGCAACCAGGTGGCCATCCACTCGCTCAACGTGCTTGAGGTTGTGCAGGCGGACGGTACCGCCATTCTTCACCTGAACACTGTCGGCTGCGGAGGTCCGGCTTGCCGCACCACCGATGTGGAACGTACGCATGGTCAGCTGGGTACCCGGTTCACCGATGGACTGGGCAGCGATAACGCCGACCGCTTCACCGATGTTTACCTGGTGACCACGAGCCAAGTCACGGCCGTAGCACTTGGCGCAAATGCCATAGCGGGTTTCGCAGCTGATCGGCGAGCGAACGATCACTTCGTCGATGCTGTTGAGTTCGATGAACTCGACCCACTTTTCGTCAACCAGGGTGCCAGCAGGAACGATAACTTCCTCGGTACCTGGCTTGAACACGTCACGGGCAATCACACGACCCAATACGCGCTCACCCAGCGGCTCTACAACGTCACCGCCTTCAATGTGCGGAGTCATCAGCAGGCCGTGCTCGGTGCCGCAATCGATCTCGGTTACAACCAGATCTTGTGCAACGTCTACCAGACGGCGAGTCAGGTAACCGGAGTTAGCGGTTTTCAACGCGGTATCCGCAAGCCCCTTACGAGCACCGTGAGTGGAGATGAAGTACTGAAGTACGCTCAAACCTTCACGGAAGTTCGCAGTGATCGGCGTTTCGATGATGGAGCCATCCGGCTTGGCCATCAGGCCACGCATACCGGCGAGCTGACGGATCTGCGCAGCAGAACCCCGTGCGCCCGAGTCGGCCATCATGTACATCGAGTTGAAGGATTCCTGGTCAACTTCGTCGCCGTGACGGTCGATGACTTTCTCTTTCGAGAGGTTGGCCATCATCGCCTTGGAAACTTCGTCGTTCGCCTTGGACCAAAGGTCGATCACCTTGTTGTACTTCTCGCCCTGGGTTACCAGGCCGGAGGCGTATTGGCTCTCGATCTCTTTCACTTCGTCAGTGGCGGCACTGATGATGCGAGCTTTTTCATCCGGGATAACGAAGTCGTTAACGCCGATGGAAACGCCGGAGATAGTGGAGTAAGCGAAACCTGTGTACATCAACTGGTCAGCGAAGATAACGGTCTCTTTCAAACCAACCACGCGGTAGCACTGGTTGATCAGCTTGGAGATCGCCTTCTTCTTCATCGGCAGGTTGACGACATCGTACGACAGACCTTTTGGCACAACCTGGTACAACAGCGCACGGCCGACAGTGGTGTCGACGATACGGGTGTTGCTCACGCTGCCGCCGTCACGGTCATTGACGGTTTCGTTGATCCGCACTTTGACCTTGGCGTGCAGTGCGGCTTCGCCGGCACGGAACACACGGTCAACTTCCTGCAGGTCAGCGAACACACGACCTTCGCCCTTGGCATTGATCGCTTCACGGGTCATGTAGTACAGACCCAATACAACGTCCTGCGACGGAACGATGATTGGCTCACCGTTGGCTGGCGACAGAATGTTGTTGGTCGACATCATCAACGCGCGCGCTTCCAACTGGGCTTCCAGTGTCAGCGGTACGTGCACGGCCATTTGGTCGCCGTCGAAGTCGGCGTTGTACGCAGCACAGACCAGCGGGTGCAGCTGAATAGCCTTACCTTCGATCAGTACTGGTTCAAACGCCTGGATACCCAGACGGTGAAGGGTCGGTGCACGGTTGAGGAGAACCGGGTGTTCGCGGATCACCTCGGCGAGAACGTCCCAAACCTCTGGCAGTTCGCGCTCGACCATTTTCTTGGCCGCTTTGATGGTGGTCGCGAGACCGCGCATTTCCAGCTTGCCGAAGATGAATGGCTTGAACAGCTCAAGTGCCATCTTCTTGGGCAGACCGCACTGGTGCAGACGCAGGGTCGGGCCTACGGTAATTACCGAACGACCGGAGTAGTCAACACGCTTACCGAGCAAGTTCTGACGGAAACGACCTTGCTTACCCTTGATCATGTCAGCCAAGGATTTCAGAGGACGCTTGTTGGAACCGGTGATAGCGCGGCCACGACGACCGTTGTCGAGCAAGGCATCGACAGCTTCCTGCAACATACGCTTTTCGTTGCGCACGATGATGTCCGGAGCGGACAGGTCAAGCAGGCGCTTCAAGCGGTTGTTACGGTTGATCACGCGGCGATACAGGTCGTTGAGGTCGGACGTCGCGAAACGACCACCGTCCAGCGGTACCAGCGGACGCAGGTCTGGCGGCAGAACCGGCAGAACGGTCAGCACCATCCACTCTGGCAAGTTGCCGGAACCCTGGAAGGCTTCCATCAACTTCAGACGCTTGGACAGCTTCTTGATCTTGGTTTCGGAGTTGGTTTGCGGAATTTCTTCGCGCAGACGGCCAATCTCGTGCTCCAGGTCGATAGCGTGCAGCAGCTCGCGGACAGCTTCGGCACCCATACGGGCATCGAAATCATCACCGAACTCTTCCAGCGCTTCGAAGTACTGCTCGTCGTTCAGCAGCTGACCCTTTTCAAGGGTGGTCATGCCTGGATCGATAACGACATAGCTCTCGAAGTAGAGAACGCGTTCGATATCACGCAGAGTCATGTCCATCAGCAAGCCGATACGGGACGGCAGCGATTTCAGGAACCAGATGTGGGCAACCGGCGAAGCCAGTTCGATGTGCGCCATACGCTCACGACGAACCTTGGCCAGTGCGACTTCAACGCCGCACTTCTCGCAGATCACACCACGGTGCTTCAAGCGCTTGTACTTACCGCACAGGCACTCGTAATCCTTTACCGGGCCAAAGATCTTGGCGCAGAACAGGCCGTCACGCTCAGGTTTGAACGTACGGTAGTTGATGGTTTCCGGCTTTTTAACTTCACCGAACGACCACGAACGGATCATCTCAGGCGATGCCAATCCAATACGGATGGCGTCGAACTCTTCGACTTGACCCTGGTTTTTCAGCAAATTCAGTAGGTCTTTCAAGGCCTTTCCTCCTGGCGGAGCAGAGAGCGGACCAAACGGCCACGCTCTCGATTCGCGTCACGTGTTATTCGGTTTCCAGATCGATATCGATGCCGAGGGAACGAATTTCTTTGATCAACACGTTGAAGGACTCGGGCATGCCCGGCTCCATACGGTGATCGCCGTCCACGATGTTTTTGTACATCTTGGTACGACCGTTCACATCGTCCGACTTCACTGTGAGCATTTCTTGCAGAGTGTATGCAGCACCGTATGCTTCCAGTGCCCAGACCTCCATCTCCCCGAAACGCTGACCACCGAACTGAGCCTTACCACCCAGCGGCTGCTGGGTAACCAGGCTGTACGAACCAGTAGAACGAGCGTGCATCTTGTCGTCTACCAAGTGGTTCAGCTTCAGCATGTACATGTAGCCAACAGTAACCGGGCGCTCGAACTTGTTGCCGGTACGACCGTCGAACAGCTGCATCTGGCCGCTTTCCGGCAAGTCTGCCAGTTTCAGCATGGCCTTGATTTCGCTTTCCTTGGCACCGTCGAACACCGGGGTAGCCATTGGAACGCCGCCGCGCAGGTTCTTCGCCAGATCCAGGATTTCCTGGTCGGAGAAGGTATCCAGCTCTTCGTTGCGACCGCCGATCTCGTTGTAGATCTCGTGCAGGAACTTGCGCAGGTCTGCGACCTTGCGCTGCTCTTCGATCATACGGTTGATCTTCTCGCCCAGACCTTTGGCCGCGAGGCCCAGGTGGGTTTCAAGGATCTGACCAACGTTCATACGCGAAGGTACGCCCAACGGGTTGAGGACGACGTCGACCGGGGTGCCATTGGCATCGTGCGGCATGTCTTCAACCGGCATGATCACGGAGACCACACCTTTGTTACCGTGACGACCGGCCATCTTGTCGCCCGGCTGGATGCGGCGACGGATTGCCAGGTAAACCTTGACGATTTTCAGCACGCCTGGAGCCAGGTCATCGCCCTGCTGCAGTTTGCGCTTCTTGTCTTCGAACTTGTCGTCCAGCAGACGGCGGCGATCAACGATGTAGGCCTGGGCCTTCTCGAGCTGCTCGTTCAGAGCGTCTTCAGCCATGCGCAGTTTGAACCACTGGCCGTGCTCAAGACCGTCGAGAATTTCGTCGGTGATGTCCTGACCTTTCTTCAGACCTGCGCCGCCTTCGGCCTTGTGGCCTACCAGAGCGGAGCGCAGGCGTTCGAAGGTCGCGCCTTCAACGATACGGAACTCTTCGTTCAGGTCCTTGCGGATCTCGTCGAGCTGGGTCTTCTCGATGGACAGTGCACGAGCATCACGCTCAACGCCGTCACGGGTGAAGACCTGTACGTCGATGACAGTACCTTTGGTACCGGTAGGTACACGCAGGGAGGTGTCTTTAACGTCGCTGGCTTTTTCACCGAAGATGGCACGCAGCAGCTTCTCTTCCGGAGTCAGTTGGGTCTCGCCTTTCGGAGTGACCTTACCCACCAGGATGTCGCCTGCGCCAACTTCAGCACCTACGTAAACGATACCGGCTTCGTCCAGCTTGTTCAGTGCAGCTTCACCCACGTTCGGGATGTCTGCAGTGATTTCCTCAGGACCAAGCTTGGTGTCACGTGCCACACAGGTCAGTTCCTGAATGTGGATCGTGGTGAAGCGGTCTTCTTGAACCACACGCTCGGACAGGCAGATGGAGTCTTCGAAGTTGAAGCCGTTCCATGCCATGAACGCGATGCGCATGTTCTGACCCAGAGCCAGTTCACCCATGTCGGTGGACGGGCCATCGGCCATGATGTCGCTACGCTGAACGCGATCACCCTTGCTCACCAGCGGACGCTGGTTGATGCAGGTGTTCTGGTTCGAGCGGGTGTATTTGGTCAGGTTGTAGATGTCGACACCGGCTTCGCCAGTTTCTACTTCGTCATCGGCAACACGAACCACGATACGGCTGGCATCAACAGAGTCGATAACGCCGCCACGACGAGCCACGACGCAAACGCCGGAGTCACGGGCTACGTTACGCTCCATGCCGGTACCTACCAGCGGCTTGTCAGCACGCAGGGTCGGTACAGCTTGACGCTGCATGTTGGAACCCATCAATGCACGGTTGGCGTCATCGTGCTCCAGGAACGGGATCAGCGACGCTGCAACCGAAACTACCTGCTTCGGAGAAACGTCCATCAAGGTGACGTCTTCCGGCGCCTTGACGGTGAACTCGTTCAAGTGACGAACAGCTACCAGCTCGTCGATCAGGACTTTCTTGTCGTTCATCGTGGCCGAAGCCTGAGCGATCACGTGATCAGCTTCTTCGATGGCGGACAGGAACACGATCTCGTCGGTGACCAGAGCGTCTTTCACCACACGGTACGGGCTCTCGAGGAAGCCATACTGGTTGGTACGCGCATAAGCGGCCAGGGAGTTGATCAGACCAATGTTCGGACCTTCCGGCGTTTCGATCGGGCAAACACGACCGTAGTGCGTCGGGTGTACGTCACGAACTTCGAAGCCAGCACGCTCACGGGTCAGACCGCCCGGGCCCAGTGCGGATACACGGCGCTTGTGGGTGATCTCGGACAGCGGGTTGTTCTGGTCCATGAACTGGGAAAGCTGGCTGGAACCGAAGAACTCTTTCACCGCCGCAGCCACTGGCTTGGCGTTGATCAGGTCTTGCGGCATCAGGCCTTCGCTTTCAGCCATCGACAGACGCTCTTTGACCGCACGCTCAACACGCACCAGGCCAACGCGGAACTGGTTCTCGGCCATTTCGCCTACGCAGCGAACACGACGGTTACCCAGGTGGTCGATGTCATCGACGATGCCTTTGCCGTTACGGATGTCGACCAGGGTCTTCAGGACCGCGACGATGTCTTCCTTGCACAGCACGCCCGAACCTTCGATCTCGGTACGACCGATACGACGGTTGAACTTCATCCGGCCGACCGCAGACAGGTCATAGCGCTCAGGGCTGAAGAACAGGTTGTTGAACAGGGTTTCGGCAGCGTCTTTGGTTGGTGGCTCGCCAGGACGCATCATGCGATAGATCTCGACCAGCGCTTCCAATTGGTTGCTGGTGGAGTCGATCTTCAGAGTGTCGGAGATGAACGGACCGCAGTCGATATCGTTGGTGTACAAGGTCTCGATGCGAACAACCTGGGCCTTGGCGATTTTCGCCAGGATTTCGGTGTTCAGCTCGGTGTTGCACTCGGCCAGGATTTCGCCTGTAGCCGGGTGAACGATGACCTTGGCGGTCGTGCGACCCAGGACGTAGTCCAGAGGCACTTCCAGCTCTTTGATACCGGCCTTTTCGATCTGGTTGATGTGGCGCGCAGTGATACGACGGCCAGCCTCAACGATGACCTTGCCTTTCTCATCCTGGATGTCCAGGACAGCAATTTCACCACGCAGACGCGAAGCGATCAGCTCCAGCTTGAGGGTTTCATCCTTCAGGCTGAATACGTTGGTGGTATAGAAAGCGTCCAGCACTTGCTCAGTGGTATAGCCGAGCGCGCGCAGCAGTACCGAGGCCGGCAGCTTGCGACGACGGTCGATACGCACGAACACGCAGTCTTTCGGGTCGAACTCGAAGTCCAACCACGAACCGCGGTACGGAATGATCCGCGCGGAGTACAGGAGTTTGCCGGAGCTGTGCGTCTTGCCGCGGTCGTGGTCGAAGAACACGCCCGGGGAACGGTGCAGCTGGGAAACGATTACACGCTCGGTACCGTTGATAACGAAGGTACCGTTTTCAGTCATCAATGGGATTTCGCCCATGTAGACTTCTTGCTCTTTGATGTCCTTGATCGCTTTGTTCGACGATTCTTTGTCGAAAATGATCAGACGGACTTTTACCCGCAAAGGTACGGCGTACGTAACGCCACGCAACACGCATTCTTTGACATCAAATGCCGGTTCGCCCAGGCGATAACCGACGTACTCCAGCGCAGCATTGCCGGAGTAGCTGATGATCGGGAAAACGGATTTGAAGGCCGCATGCAGGCCCACGTCGCGGAACTGATCTTTGGTCGCTCCCGCCTGCAAGAATTCACGATACGAATCCAGCTGGATAGCCAGAAGGTACGGGACATCCATGACGTCCGGCAACTTGCTAAAGTCCTTGCGGATACGTTTTTTCTCAGTATATGAGTAAGCCATCAGCGTTCCCCAGCTTGGTCACCTGCTTGTTTGGCCCCTCCGACGGGAGCAGCCAGAAAATCTTGCAAACCCCATGGTTTGCACCACCGCTTCGGGTGGCTACAGCGCGTTAATGGCGGCGACCGAGTCGACAGCCAAGAACGGAAAAAGGCCGGTGGCAAGAGCCACCAGCCATCAGCCTTCAGCTTAACGCTTGGGCTGGAGACGCAAGGTCGATGCTTACTTCAGCTCGACTTTAGCGCCTGCTTCTTCCAGAGTAGCTTTGGCTTTGTCAGCTGCGTCTTTGGCAACAGCTTCCAGAACCATGGCAGGAGCGCCGTCAACTACAGCCTTGGCTTCTTTCAGGCCCAGACCGGTCAGTTCACGTACTGCCTTGATCACGTTTACTTTCTTCTCGCCAGCTTCGGTCAGCATGACGTTGAATTCGGTTTGCTCTTCAACAACGGCAGCAGCAGCAGCTGGGCCAGCGGAAGCAGCGGCAGCGGAAACGCCGAATTTTTCTTCGAAAGCTTTGATCAGCTCAACAACCTGCAGAACCGACATTTCAGCTACGGCGTTGAGGATATCGTCTTGGGAGATAGACATTGCTGTATTTCCTGAATTGGGGGACGGCCTACGCGGCCAT
Organism: Pseudomonas sp. W15Feb34; assembly: GCF_023127765.1. Lineage (NCBI taxonomy): Bacteria > Pseudomonadati > Pseudomonadota > Gammaproteobacteria > Pseudomonadales > Pseudomonadaceae > Pseudomonas > Pseudomonas sp. W15Feb34. The sequence continues at coordinate 5,915 of NZ_SPKN01000006.1, read as the reverse complement.
CGAAATAAACAAAAATACGCGAGAGAAGTTGCTCAGCCTTAGGCTGCGGCAGCTTCTTTTTGCTCGCGAACTGCAGCCAGAGTACGAGCCAGCTTGCTGGTAGCGCCTTGAATCACGCTCATCAGCTGCGAAATGGCTTCGTCGCGGGTCGGCAGTGTTGCCAGTACGTCGATTTGGTTAGCTGCGAGGAACTTGCCCTCGAACGCAGCTGCCTTGATCTCGAACTTATCCTGACTCTTGGCGAACTCTTTGAACAAACGGGCAGCAGCGCCTGGATGGTCCTTGGAGAACGCGATCAGAGTCGGGCCAGTGAACACGTCGTTGAGAACACTGTATTCAGTGTCAGCAACAGCGCGCTTGAGCAGGGTGTTACGTACAACACGTACGTATACGCCAGCTTCACGAGCCTCTTTACGGAGTCCGGTCATAGCGCCTACTGTCACACCACGGGCATCAGCCACGACAGCGGACAGAGCAGCTTTGGCAGCCTCGTTGACTTCAGCGACGATGGCCTTCTTGTCTTCGAGATTAATTGCCACGGGTTTAACTCCTGCTTGTTACCGTTTCATCTGGCCGAGGCCGGATGTCGTTTTGGTGTCTGATTCGGTAAGGAACCGGGAGCACCATCTGCGTAGGCTTGTTGGTTTAAGACTTGCGTCGCCTACGGTCTTGGATAGCCCCCGCCAGGCAGGGACCCCAATCTTTCAATTGGCGCAATCGCTTGCGCCAATTTGTGTCTTATACGTCCAGCGAGCCTTGGTCGATGACCAGACCTGGGCCCATAGTGGTGCTCAGGGTAACGCGCTTGACGTAGATGCCTTTCGAGGAAGCTGGCTTGATACGCTTCAGATCAGCGATCAGGGCTTCAACGTTTTCCTTCAGCTTGACGGCGTCGAAGCCGACCTTGCCAACGGAGGTGTGAATGATGCCGTTTTTGTCGGTGCGATAACGAACCTGACCAGCCTTGGCGTTTTTAACCGCGGTAGCTACGTCTGGCGTTACGGTGCCGACTTTAGGGTTAGGCATCAGGCCACGTGGACCCAGGATCTGACCCAACTGACCTACAACGCGCATTGCATCCGGGGAAGCAATAACGACGTCATAGTTCAGATCGCCGCCTTTCATTTCGGCAGCCAGATCGTCCATACCAACGCGATCAGCGCCGGCAGCCAGAGCAGCTTCAGCCGCCGGGCCCTGAGTGAAGACAGCAACACGTACAGTCTTGCCAGTACCGTGTGGCAGCACAGTAGCGCTACGAACGACCTGGTCGGATTTACGCGGGTCAACACCCAGGTTCACAGCAACGTCAACAGACTCGCTGAACTTGACAGTCGACAGCTCGGTCAGCAGAGCAGCAGCGTCTACGAAGTTGTAGGACTTGCCTGCTTCGATTTTGCCGGCGATAGCCTTTTGGCGCTTGGTCAGCTTAGCCATTACACACCCTCCACGTTAAGGCCCATGCTACGAGCAGAACCGGCGATGGTACGCACGGCTGCATCCATATCAGCTGCAGTCAGATCCGCGTTTTTGGTTTTCGCGATTTCTTCCAGCTGAGCACGAGTTACGGTGCCAACCTTAACGGTGTTCGGACGAGCGGAACCGCTAGTCAGACCAGCAGCTTTCTTCAACAAAACCGAAGCCGGGGTCGACTTGGTTTCGAAAGTAAAGCTACGGTCGCTGTATACAGTGATGATCACTGGAGTCGGCAGACCTGGCTCAAGACCCTGAGTACGGGCGTTGAAGGCCTTGCAGAATTCCATGATGTTCACGCCGTGCTGACCCAGAGCTGGACCGACGGGTGGGCTAGGGTTGGCCTGAGCGGCCTTCACTTGCAGCTTGATGTAAGCGGTAATCTTCTTGGCCATGAGGCACTCCAATTACGGGTTCAAACGCCTAGAAAGGCTCCCCGGTTACTTGCGCGTTTATCCCAGTGACGACAAAACCCCACAGCCTAAGGCTGCGGGGTTGGGATGCTTTTTCAGCTAGACCTTCTCGACCTGGCTGAACTCCAACTCTACCGGAGTAGAGCGACCGAAAATGAGCACTGCCACTTGGATCCGGCTCTTTTCGTAGTTAACTTCTTCGACGGTGCCATTGAAATCAGCGAAAGGACCATCTGTAACACGAACAACCTCACCCGGCTCGAACAATGTCTTCGGCTTGGGCTTGTCGCTACCGTCAGCAACACGACGCAGAATTGCTTCTGCCTCCTTGTCAGTGATCGGAGCAGGCTTATCAGCAGTACCGCCAATGAAACCCATGACACGAGGAGTGTCCTTGACCAAGTGCCAAGTACCTTCATTCATGTCCATCTGTACCAGCACGTAGCCAGGGAAGAACTTGCGCTCACTCTTGCGCTTCTGGCCATTCCGCATTTCAACCACTTCTTCAGTGGGAACCAGAATTTCGCCGAAGCCATCTTCCATGCCTGCCAGCTTTACGCGCTCCAGCAAAGAGCGCATAACATGCTTCTCGTAACCCGAGTAAGCATGCACAACGTACCAACGCTTAGCCACGGGACACCCTTAGCCAACAATCAAGGAAACAAGCCAGCCGAGCAGGGAATCGAGCCCCCACAACAGCAACGCCATAACCAGAACAACAGCCACAACAATCAATGTGGTCTGCGTGGTTTCTTGGCGAGTCGGCCAAACGACTTTACGAATTTCGGTGCGAGCTTCCTTTACCAGGACCGCGAAAGACTTGCCTTTAGCAGTCTGCAGTCCTACAAAGGCAGCTACAGCAGCGAGGGCGAGCAATGCGAGGACACGGTACAGGATCGGCGAAGCAGAATAGTACTGATTGCCAACAACGCCTACGACCACCAAGGCGACTACAGCGAGCCACTTGAACAGATCGAAACGAGAGCTTTGAGCTTCAGCCTTAGGAGTCATCTATGAAGATCCTGTGAAAAGAAAGCCAGACACACCACGTGAATCTGGCAGGTCAGGAGGGAATCGAACCCCCAACCTACGGTTTTGGAGACCGTCGCTCTGCCAATTGAGCTACTGACCTAAAACAAAATCAGGCCGACCATTATGCAGGCCTGAAAAAGACTTTACAACAACCAACCCCAACAGACTTGAAATCACCTGACAATCACAGCCAGACATAACACGATACAAGCCGAGGCAGCTGTTAAAACAAAGGCAGATATTTTCATATCTGCCTTGTTATATGGAGCTCTTGAGCGGATTTGAACCGCTGACCTCACCCTTACCAAGGGTGTGCTCTACCAACTGAGCTACAAGAGCAAAACACCTTGCACAACCTGCAAACTTGGAGCGGGTAGCGGGAATCGAACCCGCATCATCAGCTTGGAAGGCTGAGGTTCTACCACTAAACTATACCCGCGGAGCTTGCAGCTCACGCTAAAAATGGTGGAGGGGGAAGGATTCGAACCTTCGAAGTCGTAGACGTCAGATTTACAGTCTGATCCCTTTGGCCGCTCGGGAACCCCTCCTAAGCGAGCCGGCATTCTACATCACGCCGGCCTTCTGTCAAGCATTTTCTCATTAAAAATATGAGGTTAGCTGCGTTGACCTTCGTTTCACCTTGAAGCCCTTAAAGGTCTTCACTGCGAAGCGGGCGCCATTCTATGCAAACTATTCGAGAGTTGCAATGCCTTCGCACAGCATTATTTTATGTTTTAACTCATTGAATTCATTAGCAAGGCTTTCAAAGGGCAGATCGTCAGCCAAGCGCCTACTCTCAGGGGCTACTCGCAACCAGTAACCCGAGGCTTCAGGCGCGCTCAACAATTGAAGCCTGACCCTTATGTCCAAGCTTGTCAGCCGCTGCTCGAGAGAGAGCGCCTGGTGACGATCCGAGAAACCACCAATGTACAGACAGGTGCTTTGTGCATCAGCCCCCCTTGCTCGATCACGCCGCGCCACCGTGTCGGCAGACTCACTCAGGAGCCGAATATCTTGCTGCGTTCCACGATAGAGACTCAATGGTGTGACGTCCTTGGCACGCAATGGAGCTTCTTGCTGATGCCAGACGTAGTAGAAAACATTGAGGACAAGTAAAAGCAAAAACAGCCAGCGCATAATCACCTCAAGACAAAGGACACGCCATTGCCAAACCAACAAACACAAGGTCCGGGACCAAACAAGCCTGAGGTGCAGCATCCCTGACCAGGTCGGCATCCCCCCCCGTCAGGAAGACAGTGAAATCCTCGCCCCAATAGCTTCTCGCCAATTCAAGCTGGGTCAACACGAACCCTCTTAGCATAAGCGTACAACCGCGCTCGACAGCCTCTACGGTCGTCCGCCCAGGAGAGAGACGCTCAAGAGCTCTCTCAGCCGCGGCATCGTCATAACGTATCTTGCGCGTATGGGTTCGCAACTGATTGCGCATAAGTGGCAAGCCCGGGCAAATAAACCCACCCAAGTGCTCACCATCAACATCAATAAAGTCTGCGGTCGCCGCCGTACCAAAATCGAGCACTACGCATGCGCCGGACGCTAACTTATATGCACCCAGCATCGCCAACCAACGATCCAGCCCAAGCCGCTCGAACTCTTCGTAGCCATTGTGCACACCGGCCATTTGTCGCGCGGAACCCGCACAGGAAACGGTAACGCCAAATGCCTTCACCAACGCCGCTACCAGCTTGTCGGTTTCCTCAAGCGCTCGAACACTCACTAACCGACAACGCGTGAGCAGAAGGCCAGGAAGCGCTATCAGGCTCTCAATCAACGCATCATCCGAACCCACCACGCCTTCGGCGGAGACACTTGCATCACTCGCCTCAAGCACGCGCCACTTTATGAAGCTGTTCCCACAGTCGAGCTCAAGAATCATCACGCAACCTCAGGCTTAACTCACCACCGCTGTATATTTTCTCGACGCCATCGACATTCAAGCGCAACGCGCCCTGATGATCCACGCCCAACACCACCCCATCAATCTGGGTAACACCAGCAACGAGAGACACAGGCTTGCCCTGCCACAAGTGATGCCGCTCCCACTCATCTTGCAGCCCGGCAAAACCGGCAGTCTTATGTCGATCCAGATAGCCTTGCAACTGCATCCCCAGACGCGCCACCAATTGGTTGCGATCAATAGCAGAACCGGTCTCGAGCTGAATTGAAGTCCATTGCTGATCCACATCATCGGCTTTCTGCATATTCACATTGATGCCTATCCCTAGGACAACGTGACAGATATCCGCAGGATCCCCCACCAGCTCCAGCAAGATGCCAGAAATTTTCTTGCTCCCGACCAAGACGTCGTTTGGCCATTTCAAAGCCGCGCCCTGTACACCGGTCTCACGCAACGCCTGCATAACGGCTAAGCCAACTACGAGACTCAACCCCTCCAACTGTCGCAGACCACCTTCAATGCGCAGCACGAGGCTGTAGTAGACATTTTGCGCAAACGGACTGACCCATTTTCGACCACGCCTTCCCCTACCAGCCGTCTGCTGCTCCGACAGTACGACAAAGGGGGCTGCGCACCCTGAGTCAACGAGACGCAAAGCTTCGGCGTTAGTGGAGTCGATGGAATCGAAAATATGAACTGGCCAGGTTAAAGAGGCCGCATTCAGGGAAATTTGCTCTGCACTCAAGAACACCAACGGCGCAGCCAATTGATACCCACGACCTCGGACCTTATGAATGGGCAGCCCTAACTCTGCCTCAAGATGCTGAAGCTGCTTCCACACAGCGCTGCGACTGACGCCCAGGGCGGCGCCAAGCGCTTCTCCAGAATGGAATCGACCGTCTTTCAGTAGTTTCAACAACATCAGCATGCAAATATCGCCTCACAATGAGGCACGCATAATAGCCATGCGTAAGGTCATTGCATAGAAACGCAGGGCGTTTGCACTCAGGACGTGAGCGATGGTTTTTTAGTTTTTTCGACCGCCCAAAACAAAACCCCTGTTTGCGTTAGCAAACAGGGGTTCT